>NZ_JBKFBI010000076.1:0-27672 GCF_053346095.1 Methylobacterium sp. A52T
CCGCGCGCTGGCGGCGGTGCTGGCCGGCCAGGTCGAGCCGACGGCCGGCGCCGTCACCTACGCGGGCACGGACCTGCGCGACTTCGACGCCGCCGAGCGCGCCCGGCGGATCGCCTTCACGTCGGGCGAGGCGATCCTGATGGAGGGCTCCCTCCGGCAGAACCTGCTCTACGGCACCGATCCGGCGACCGCGCCCGACGACATCGCGCTGATCGGCATCAGCCGGCTCACCGGCCTCGACGGCTTCGTGTACGCCCGCGGGCTGACCGGGCGGCTCGACCCGGCCGCCCAGCCGCGGCTCGCCGCCGCGATCGTCGCCGCGCGCCGGACCATGCGGGTGGCGCTGGCCGCCAAGGGCGCCGAGCGCCTCGTCGAGCCCTTCGACCCCGACCGCTACAACAACCAGGCGAGCATCGGCGAGAACATCCTGTTCGGCGAGCCGGTGGGCGGCACCTTCGCGCCCCTGCGCTTCGCCCGCCACCCCTACCTGCGGGCGGTCCTGGAGGCCGAGGGGCTGGTCCGGCCGCTCACCGAGATCGGCCTGTCGGTGGCCCGCAGCACGGTGGAGATCTTCGCCGACCTGCCCAACGACCACCCCCTATTCGACGCCTACTCGCTGTTCCAGGCGGCCGAGCGGGGCTATTTCGAGGATCTCGTGGCGCGCCTGCCCGGGGCGGCGAGCCTGCGGCGGGGACCGGCGGGCCAGCGCGACCGCGCGCGGCTGATCGGCCTCGCGCTGCGCTACAACGAGTCCCGCCACCGCTTCGGCCTGATCGACGGCCCGTTCGAGGAGCGCCTCGTGCAGGCGCGCCGGTCCTTCGCCCGGATGCTGCCGGCCCACCTCGCCGGCGCGGTGGTCTTCCACGATCCCTCGCGGGTCAATCCGGCCGCGAGCCTGGAGGAGAACCTGCTGTTCGGCCGGATCAGCCTCGGCGAGGCCAATGCCGAGCCGCGGGTGCGCGAGCTGGTGCGCCGGGTGCTGGCCGACGAGGGCCTCGAGGCCTCGGTCTACGGCCTCGGCCTCGACAGCAAGGTCGAGATCCAGCCCAGCACCGGGGCGCTGGCGGACGGCGCGATCAACGCCCGCGAGCGGGTGGCGATCGAGCTGAGCCGGTGCCTCGCCCGCGACCCCGACATCCTCGTGGTGGCGGTCGCGATGGACGAGCGGAAGGCCGAGGGCGCGCGCGAGCGCCTCGCCCAGCTGCGGCAGGCGCGGGCCGGGCGCGGCCTCATCGTCTGCCTGCCCGAGACGGGCCTCGCGGAGTGCGCCGCGCCGTTCGACGCGGTGATCGCCGTGGAGAACAGCGCGGTCGTCGCGCCCGTGCCGGCGGATGCCGTGCGGGAGCCGGAACCCGCGGCCTGAGGGGAACAGGCGGCGGTGCCCGTCCGCGGGGGAGGGGGCGCCTCCGCGGGGCGGCGGGCGGAGCGACGGGCGGGGCGGCGGGCGGCCCGGCCGCGCAGCCTCACGGCCGCCGCAATAATCCGTCAGGTCGCGAGGCCGCGCCCGTCCGGCAGCCATCCCGGCCGATCCAGCGCGGACGGTTCATGCCCCTGTCGACCTCGCTCCCCCTCGCCGCCGGCCTCGTTCTGCTGGCCCTCGCAGGCCCGGCCGCCGCGCAGGCGGGCAAGGCCGAGGCGCCGATTCCGGCCGCGACCCTCGCGTTGATGGCGCAGAAGGGCGTGACGGCCGCCTCGCCGGTCCTGTTCCGGGCCTACAAGAAGGAATCGGAGATCGAGGTCTGGAAGAAGGGCGCCGCGGGCTACGTCTACATCAAGACCTTCCCGATCTGCCGCTGGTCCGGCCAGCTCGGGCCCAAGCGCAAGACCGGCGACCGTCAGACCCCGGAGGGGTTCTACGCCGTGCCCCGGCGCCAGATGAACCCGAACTCGCACTACTATCTGTCCTTCGACGTCGGCTATCCCAACGCCTACGACCGGGCCCATGGCGGCACCGGCTCCGCCGTGATGGTGCACGGGATCTGCTCGTCCATGGGCTGCTTCGCCATGACCAACGGCACGGTCGGCGAGATCTACGCCATCGCCCGGGACGCGCTGAACGGCGGGCAGGCGGCCTTCCAGTTCCAGTCCTACCCGTTCCGGATGACGGCCGAGAACATGGCCCGCCACCGGACCGATCCCAACATCGCCTTCTGGCGGGAGCTCAAGGCCGGCTCCGACCGGTTCGAGGCCAGCCGGGAGGAGCTGCAGGTCTCGGTCGTCGCGGGCCGGTACGCCTTCGCGCCCGCCCGGGATCCCGCCGTCGAGGCGGCCGTCACGACACGCCGGGCGGTCGAGGAGGCGCGGATGGCCGCGCTCGCCGAGGCGGGCGAGCCCGCCGTGCGCACCACCTATTCCGACGGCGGGCAGAACGCCTTCTGGGCGGCCTACACGGCCCGGGGCGGCGCGGTGGGGGACATCAGCCGGCCGGAGGCCCTGGCCTTCGCCGGGCAGGAGGTGGTGGTCGTGCCCGGCCATCGCGTCCATCGCCCGGTGCCCGAGACGGTCTGGGCCGGCTGGGCCGCGCCCGGATCGGGCCTGTCGCCGCGGCAGATGGCGGGGTTCGTGCCGGTCTACGAGCGGGCGCCTGACCCGTTCGGGGCCCTGGTCGCGCCGCTCCCGACGCGGTACAGCGACGCACTCCCGTCCTGGCTGGCCGCGGGACTCGCCGGATCGGCGACCGGCCGCCCGATTCTGGCCGGGTCGCCGGCCGGTCTCCTGGCCGCCGCGGAGCCCCTCTGAGCATGCGAAGGCCCTTCGCGGCGGCCCGTGCGTGTGCGCGGACGCACATCACGACCGCGTGCGGCACACCAATTCATGATACGGCAGGGGATGAGCGGTACACCTGCTCCGTCGGCCTGCCGTATTCAAAGCTACCTTCCCGGAACGGCGACGGGGTTTCGATCATAAGTGATCGGGACCGACTGTCCGCGGATTCGTGATCGCCATGTCGAACAGTTCCGAGCCGACCATCCTGGCGGCCGACCAGGACCTCGCACTGCGCTTCTGGGGCGTCCGCGGCTCGACGCCCGTCAGCGGCCCGCAATACGCCGAGTTCGGCGGCAGCACGCCCTGCATCGAGGTGCGGTGCGGCCAGCGCATGTTCATCGTCGACGCGGGGTCGGGCATCTACAACCTCGGGCAGGGTCACCGGACCGATCTGCCCCAGGAAGTCGACCTGCTGTTCAGCCACCTGCATCTCGACCACACCGCGGGTCTGCCCTTCTTCAAGCCGGCGGTCCTCGATCCCGACCGGGTGATCAACACCTATTGCGGCAACCTCGGCGGCGAATCGGCCGGGCCGACCCTCGACCGCCTGTTCGCGCCGCCGCTCTTCCCGGTTACGCTCGACAAGCTGTGCTGCACCTTCCACCACCACGGCTTCGAGGCGGGTCAGACCCTGGCCTTCCCGGACGGTACGCGCGTCGCCACGATCCTGCTGAACCATCCGCAGGGATCGGTCGGCTACCGGTTCGAGCACGGCGGCCGACGCCTGTGCCTGATCAGCGACATCGAGCACAGCGACCCGTGGCCGGATCCGGAGCTCGCCGCCTTCGTCGCCGACGCCGACCTGATGGTCTACGACGGCATGTTCACCGACGGGGAGTATCCGACCTGCCGGGGCTGGGGGCACTCGACCTGGCAGAAGGGCGTGGAGCTCGCCCGGAACGCCGGCGTGAAGGCGCTCGGGATCATCCACCTGCACCCGGCCCATTCCGACACGGCGCTGCGCGACATGGAGGCCGACCTCCAGGCCGAGATGCCGACGGCGTTCATCGCGCGCGAGCGCCAGAGCCTCATCGTCGGCGCCCCGCGGGCGGTGAGCGGCCGGCCGAGCGCGCGCCCGGCCGTGGCGCGGGAGATGCGCCGCCGGATCAAGGTCGCCTGAGGCCGGGCGTCAGACGGAGCGCCGCCGGCGCGTCCGGCTGTACCGGGCCCAGGTGAACAGCACGAACAGCGCGACGCCGATGATCAGGATGCTCCAGCCGTAGTTGCTGACGAGCTGCGCGTCGATCGGGTGGCCGACGTACCCGAGCGCCACCAGCAGACCGAGCACCGCGATCGCCGCGGAAACGAGCATCCCTACAATCATCGAAGTCCCCGGCGCGTCCCATCCGCGCGATTCGGCAGGGCCGTATGGTGGGGAAGAATGCACGGCGGCGGCACCCGTTCCAGCTCCGTGATCAGCCTCCTGCGAGCCAGCGCGCGGTCCGTCGGCCGCGATCATCCGCCCCGCGCTGTTCACCGGAATGGCGCGGCGGCGCATTCGGCGGCTCCCATCGCGCCGAAGTTAGGCTAAGTAGGCCGCCTGACGGCGCCCCGGGGCGCGCGAGGAGCTCGAGACCACGGCGATGAGCGGCCAAGACAACACGACGGCGTCCGCGACGGCGCACACCAGCGAGCAGACGCATTCCGCCGCCGCGCCGGGCCCCCTGCGCCCGCAGGACCAGCTCGTGACCATCTACGGCGGCTCCGGCTTCCTGGGCCGGCACGTGGTGCGGGCGCTGGCCAAGCGCGGCTACCGGATCCGCGTCGCGGTGCGCCGGCCGGACCTCGCGCTGTTCCTGCAGCCGCTCGGGAAGGTCAACCAGATCGTCGCCGTCCAGGCGAACCTGCGCTACCCGGACTCGGTGGCCCGGGCCGCCGAGCGGTCGGACGTGCTGATCAACCTCGTCGGCATCCTGCAGGAGACCGGCTCCCAGAGCTTCGCGCGGCTGCAGGTCGACGGGGCCGAGGCGATCGCCCGTGCCGCGGCGCGCCAGGGCGCCCGGATGATCCAGGTCTCGGCGATCGGCGCCGATTCGGCCTCGCCGTCGCTCTACGCGCGCACCAAGGCGGAGGGCGAGGCGCGGGTCTTCGCCGCCTGCCCGGACGCGGTCGTGTTCCGGCCCTCGCTGATCTTCGGGCCGGGCGACAGCTTCTTCAACCGCTTCGCCGGCCTCGCCCGGGCGCTCCCGGTGCTGCCGCTGGCCGGCGGCCAGTCCCGCTTCCAGCCGGCCTTCGTGGGCGACGTCGCCGAGGCGATCGCCCGCGCGGTCGACGGCACCCTGGCGCCCGGCAAGGTCTACGAGCTCGGCGGCCCGGAGGTGGGCACGCTGGAGCATTTCGTGCGCTACATGCTGAAGACGATCCGGCGGAAGCGGGTCGTCGTGGACCTGCCCGTGCCGGCGGCCAAGCTCCAGGCCCGCATGCTGGAGATCGCCGACACGCTGACCTTCGGCCTGCTGCCGGATTCGCTGAAGCTGACCCGCGATCAGGTCACCCTGCTCCAGAACGACAACGTCGTCTCGGAGGCCGCCAAGGCCGAGGGCCGGACCTTCGAGGGGATCGGGATCACGCCGACCGCCGCCGAGGCGGTGGTGCCGGGCTATCTCTGGACCTTCCGCAAGGCGGGCCAGTTCGCCACCGATCGCGACGAGGAAGTCCTGTCCGAGGTGCCCGACACGCTGGCGTCGCAGCCCCTGGCGGCCGGCTCGCAGCACCGGCCGAAGACCGCCTCCGGCCCGGCGATCGGTGCCGATGCCGGCAGCTCACCGGGGGCCGGGCAGGGCAGCATGGGCGTGCGCTGGGGAACCCGGAACCCGGGCTAGGTGACGCTCCCCGCCCGGATCGCGCCGTGAGCGCGCCCTCTCCCCACGGGTCCGGCGGCCCGGCCCCGCGGCGCATCCTCGTCACCGGGGCGGCCGGTTTCGTGGGCGGCCACGTCCTGCCGCTCCTGGCGGGGTCGACGGCGGAGTCGGCGGCGCGGGCGGGCGACTGCGTGGCCGGGATCGGGCGGGGGCGGTCTCCGCGCCTGCCGGAGGGCGTCACTTACGCGGCGATCGACCTCCTCGACGAGGCCGCGCTCGGCGGCTTCGTGGCGCGGTTCCGGCCGACCGCGATCCTGCACCTGGCGGGCCTCGCCTCGGTGGCGGATTCCGCGAGCGGCCCGGGCCAGACGTGGCGGGTCAACGTCAACGGCCTGATGAACCTCGTGGCCGCGGTGGAGGCGGTGCCGGGCTGCACCTTCTTCTTCGTCAGTTCCGGCGAGGTCTACGGCAGCGCGTTCCTCGCCGGCCACGCCCTCAGCGAGGCGGTCGAGCCCCTGCCGCGCAACACCTACGCCCGGTCGAAGTGGGTCGGCGAGCAGCTGCTCCGCGACCTGCTGCCCCGCATCGGCGTGAAGCTCGTCGTGCTGCGGCCGTTCAACCATATCGGTCCCGGCCAGGACGAGCGCTTCGTCGTGGCCTCCTTCGCGGGACAGATCGCCCGGATCGAGGCCGGCCTCGTGCCGCCCTGCCTGGAGGTCGGCAACCTCTCGTCCTACCGCGACTTCCTCGACGTCGCCGACGTGGCGAACGCCTACGCCGACCTGATCGGCCGCGCGGACTCCCTCGCGGACGGGAGCGTGTTCAACATCAGTTCGGGCCAGCCGCGGACGATCGCCAGCGTCCTCGAGGATCTGCGCGCGCGGGCCCGGGTCCCGTTCGAGATCCGCATCGCCCCGGAGCGGGTGCGGCCGACCGAGATCCCCCTGGCCGCGGGCGATGCCGGCCGCCTCCACGCCGCCACCGGCTGGCAGCCGCGGGTCACGTGGGACGCGGCCCTGTCCCGGGTTCTGGACGACGCGCGGGCGCGGCTCGCGGACGCGCGCGAGACCCGCTGAGGCGCCGGGCCCCGCGCGAAGCGGCGCTCAGCGCTCCGCGACGCCGATCAGCGCGGTAGAGGGGATCGGCAGGACGGGTCGACCGCCCGCCATGCGCCGCGCCTCCGCGACCACCGCGGCCCGGTCGTCCGCGCCCAGGTCGACCCAGTCCGGCGACAGGCCGAACACCGTGTCGGGATCGTCGAGCAGGGCGACGTCGAGCGCGTAGTCGAAGGTCACCCGGTCGATCCGGGGGGCTCGGTACCCGGCCGCGACCAGCTCCCGGGTGAACCCGGCCGGATCGCCGAGCGCCCGCACCCCGTCGGGCATCGCCCGGCTCTCGCGTTCGGGGAACAGCCGGCGGCGGATCTCGCCGAGCAGCAGGAACGTCGCCGCGCCCTGGTCCTGCCAGGTCGCCACGACGCCCCGCCCCCCGGGCCGCGTCACGCGCGCCATCTCGGCGAGGCCCTTCCGCCAGTCGGGGAACATGATCACCCCGAAGATCGAGAACACCGCGTCGAAGCCGCCGTCGGGCAGGTCGAGGGCCTGGCCGTCCATGACCCGCGCGTCGACGTTGGGCAGGGCTGCACCGGCGATGCGCGCGACCATGCCGGGCGCGAAATCGACCGCGAGGACCCGCGCCCCCGTCCGCGCCGCGGCCAGCGCCAGGGCACCGGTGCCGGCCGCGACGTCGAGGACGCGGCTCCGCCCGGTCAGCGGCACCCGCGCGAGCGCCGCCTCCGCGAAGCGCGCGGTGAACGGGTGGGCGGTCGTCGCGTAGTGCTCGGCGACCTTGTCCCACCGATCGGGGTTCTCGAACTCGCGCACCGCTCGGGCTCCGCTCCATCACGTAACTTTACAAGTATCGTGATCGGGCACGGTTGCCAATCCCGGGCCCGGTGTGATGGATCGGCGGGTGCGCACCGACAGCCGCCTCTCCCGGACGCTCCATGTGCTGCTTCACATGGCCCGCCACGACGGACCGATGACGTCCGAGGCGATCGGGCGGATGCTCGGGACGAACCCGGTGGTCGTCCGACGCACGATGGCCGGGCTCCGGAACGCGGGCTACGTCACATCGGAGAAGGGGCACGGCGGCGGATGGTCCATCGCGGCGGACCTGAACGCGGTCTCGCTGCTCGACGTCCACCGCGCGGTCGGCGGCCCCCGCATCTTCGCGATCGGCAGCGATCGCGCGAACCCGGCCTGCGCGGTCGAGAAGGTCGTCAACGCGGCGGTCGAGGACACGCTGCGCGAGGCCGAGGCGCTCCTGGTCGCGCGGCTCGGTTCCGTCAGCCTCGCCGAACTCGCGCGAAGCTTCGACGCCCGGTGCCGGCCCGAAGGGCCGTCGGACGCCTCGACCTGCGCCTGACGGCGGACGGTTGCCGCGGCGACGCTCAGGCGCCATCCTCGGCATCGACGCGGACCAGCACGAGATGAGCGGCCATGGGCCTACTGGACGGATTGCTCGGACACGGCTCGGCCGTCGACGCGGCCTCCCTGGAACGCAGGCTCGACGGCATCCTGATCGAGGGCGAGACGGCGCGGCTCGCCTTCAAGATCATCCGGGACGTGTTCGTGTTCACCGAGCGCCGCGTCATCCTGATCGACGTCCAGGGCGTGACCGGCAGCAAGGTCGAGTTCCTGTCGGTGCCGTACCGCGCGATCGTGCGCTTCTCGGTCGAGACCGCCGGCACGTTCGACCTCGACGCCGAGTTGAAGATCTGGGTCTCGGGGGCGGCGGAGCCGATCCAGCGCACCTTGAAGAAGGGCGCGGATGTCCGGGGCATCCAGCGGGCCCTCGCCGAGGGCGTGCTGCGCTAGCCCGGGGCGCGCGCCGGCGGGCGGCGGCCGCCTAGCGGACCACGCCCTTGGCCCGCAGGGCGTCGCGCGCGGCCTCGGGGTAGTCCAGGTGCTCGGCCAGGATCTCGGCGCTCGAATCCCCGAGGCCCGGCGGCATGCGCCGCACCGGCAGCCGGCGGCCGTCGAGCCGGTAGGGCGGGGCGATGACGTGGGCGGTCGCGGAGGCCGCCTCCGGTGCCGCGACCACCAGCCCGGCCTCCCGGGCGCGGTCGCAGGTGAGCGCCTCGCGCAGGCCCATCACCTCGCCGCAGGGGATGCCCGCCGCCCGGAGCCGGGCGATCAGCGGCGCGCGCTCCCACGTGGCGAGCTCGGCCTCCAGCACCGGGATGAAGGCGGCGCGGTTGCGCGACCGGTCGAGGTTGGTGGCGAAGCGCGGGTCCGCGACCCAGTCCGGCCGCTCCAGCACCTGCTCGCAGAAGCGGCGGTACTGGCCGTTGTTGCCGACCGTGATCACCACCGGCCCGTCGCCGGCCTCGAACACCCCGTAGGGCACGATCGACGGGTGGGCGTTGCCGTAGCGGGGCGGATCGATCCCCCGGGCGAGCGCCTCGAGGCCGTAATAGGAGGTCAGCGCCACGCCGCAGTCGAACAGGGCGAGGTCGACGGTCCGGCCGCGCCCGGTCCGCTCCCTCTGGTACAGGGCGGCCAGCACCGCCTGGGCGGCGAACTGGCCGGTGAACAGGTCGACCGCCGCGACCCCGAACTTGAGGGGCGGTCCCCCGGCCTCGCCGTTGAGCGCCATCACGCCGGATTCGCCCTGGACCACGAGGTCGTAGCCGGGCCGGCCGGCCTCGGAGCCGTCGGAGCTGTAGCCGGCGATCGAGCAGTAGATCAGGCCGGAATTCTCCGCCGACAGGTCCGCGTAGCCGAGGCCGAGCTTCTCGGCCCCGCCGGTCTTGAAGTTCTGGACCAGCACGTCGCTCTCGCGGGCGAGCGCCTTGACGATCGCCAGCCCCTCCGGCGTGGCGAGATCGACGCCGATCGAGCGCTTGTTGCGGTTCACGCTGTCGAAATACGAGGTGTTGCCGGGGCTCGTCGGCACGCCCCAGTCGCGGGTGTCGTCGCCGCGCTCCGGGTGCTCGACCTTGATCACGTCGGCGCCGAGATCGCCCAGCACCTGCGCGCACCAGGGTCCCGCCAGGACCCGGGACAGGTCGAGGACGCGGATTCCGGCGAGCGGCAGGTCGGCAACGGCATCCATCGCGATGGTCCTCAGGCTCCCATGACGCCGTCGAGGCTGCGCACGGCGTCGATCAGTCTCGGGCGCGCCACCTCCAGGAGGAAGCGCGCGTCGGTGATGACGGTGGGGGCACCGCAATTGACCGACATGGGCGGCAGGCCGCCGCCGGGATGGAACCCCACCGCGATGGCGCAGACCGTCTCCTGCCACTCGCCGAACGAAGTGCAGCAGCCGAGTTCCCGGTGCTCCTCCACCGCCCGGTCGAGGCCGGCGCGCAGCACCGGCCAGGCCACGGGATCCAGCGCCTTTAGGTCCTCGTAGATGCCCGCGCGCTCCCGGTCCGGGCAGACCGCCACGTAGGCGCGGCCCATGGCGCTGCGGGCCAGCGAGATGCGCGAGCCGGTGTCGAGGTTGAGCGAGATCGCCGCCGGGCCGCGCTGGCAGTCGACGTAGCGCATGCTGAGCCGGTCCCGCACCCCGAGGCCGACCGAAGCGTTGGCCGCCTCCGCGACCGCGCGCAGCACCGGCCGGGCGATGGCGCGGACGTCGAGGCCGCCCAGGGCGGCCGAGCTCAGCGCGATGGTGGCGGTGCCGAGCCGGTAGCGGCCGAGCTCGGCCATGTGCTGCAGGTAGCCGAGCTTGGTCAGCGTGTAGGTCAGCCGCGACACGGTGGAGCGCGGCAGGCCGCAGGCCTCCGCGATGTCGTGGTTGGCGAGGCTCGTGCGCCCCGGGCCGAAGCAGGCGAGCACCGACAGCCCCCGGGCCAGGGCCGTGACGAAGTGCCGGTCCTCCTTCGCGCCGGCGCCGGCCGCGTCGGGCTCGGCCGTGCCGGGCTCGGTGTTGTCGGGCTCGGTGGTGTCGAGCCCGATGTCGGATCCGGCGCGCGGGCCGGCCTCCACCTCCATCCGCCCGCTCATCGGCGCAGGAACGCCGCGAAGGCCGCCTGCGCCGCCGGACCGCGGCGGAGGGCGTGGAAGACCTCCGCCTCGGCCTCGAGGGCGCGGGCGACGCTGTCGTCGTGGCCGCGCCGCAGCGCCTGCTTGGTGGCGGCGATCGAGACCCGGGGCAGGGCGGCGAGCGCGCGCGCCCTGGCGAGCGCCGTCTCCAGGGCCGCCCCGGCCGGGACGGCGGCGTTGATCAGGCCGGAAGCGGCGGCGTTCGCGGCCGTGAAGGGCTCGCCGAGCATCAGCAGCTCGGCGGCGCGCTTCGATCCCGCCACCAGGGGCAGCAGGTAGCTCGACCCGCCCTCCGGGCTGAGGCCGAGGGCCGTGAAGGGCAGGCGGAACCGCGCCCCGTCCCCCGCGTAGGCGAGGTCGCAGTGGAGCAGCAGCGTCGTGCCGATGCCGACCGCGTGGCCCTCCACGGCGGCCACGACCGGGAGCGGGCAGGCGCGCAGGGCCTTGAGGAAGGTCAGGCCGGGACTGTCGCCGCCGGTCTCGACGTCCTGGAAATCCTTGAGATCGTTGCCGGCGGTGAAGCAGCCGCCCGCGCCGGTGAGGACCAGGGCGCGCACCTCCGCGTCCCGTCCCGCGGCCTCCAGGGCGTCGGTCAGGCCCGCGTAGGTCGCCCGATCGAGGGCGTTGCGCCGCTCCGGCCGGTCGATCGTGACGAGCCGGATCCCGGGCTCCGGATCGGCGAGGCGGACGCTCACGGAACGGCCCCACCGTCGCGGTCCGCGACGTAGTCTTCGGCGTAGTCCGCGGAGCTGCCTGCCGTCCGCGCGCGCGCCGCCGCGTATTCCCGGACGAGCCGGGCGACGAGGTCGGCGGTCGCCGGCGCGTCCGCGATGGTGCCGACACCCTGGCCGGCGCCCCAGACGTCGCGCCACGCCTTCACGCTGGCGCTGCCGAAGTTCATCGCGGTCTTGTCGCGCACCGGCAGGGCCTCGGGATCGAGCCCGGCGGCGCGGATGCTCGGCGTCAGGTAGTTGCCCGGAACGCCGGTGAAGTAGGGGGTGTAGAGGATGTCGGCGGCCGCGCTGCCGGCGATCATGTCCTTGTAGGCCGCCGCCGCGTTCGCCTCCCGGGTGGCGATGAAGCGGGTGCCCATGTAGGCGAGGTCGGCGCCCATGGCCTGGGCCGCCAGGATCGCGGAGCCCGAGGTGATGGCCCCCGACAGGATCAGCGGCCCGTCGTAGAACCGCCGGATTTCGCCCACCAGGGCGAAGGGGCTCAGTGTCCCCGCGTGCCCGCCCGCCCCCGCGCAGACCAGGATCAGCCCGTCGACGCCGGCCTCCAGCGCCTTCTCGGCGTGGCGGACATTGGTGACGTCGTGGAACACCACCCCGCCATAGGCGTGGACCGGGCGGATCACCGCGTCCGGCGCCCGCAGCGAGGTGATGATGATCGGCACACGGTGCCGGACGCAGGCCTCGACATCCTGCGCCAGCCGGTCGTTGGAGGCGTGGACGATCTGGTTCACCGCGAACGGCGCGATCCGCCGCGACGGGTCGGCGGCGCGGGCCTGCGCGAGCGTCTGCGTGATCCGAGCGAGCCACTCGTCGAGGAGTTCGGCCGGCCGGGCATTCAGCGCGGGGAAGGAGCCGACAACCCCGGACAGGCACTGGGCGATGACCAGCTCCGGGCCGGAGACGATGAACATCGGGGCGCAGATCACCGGCAGGGCGAGCCGGCCGCGCAGGATCTCGGGCAGGCGCCCGCCCGGGTCGCGCTCGGGACCGTCGCTCACCGCCCGTTCCTCGCTGCCGGAACCCGCGCCGGACAGGCGCCCCCGGGCCGCTCGCCCCGATCCTTGCCGCGCACCGCGATCCTCCCCCGTGCCTCCGGCGGCCCGGCCTTCGCGCGCCGGGCGGCGTCCGCAACCGAGTCTCGTTCAGGGCCGTTGTGATGGCATGGCCCCGGGCCGCGGGTCAAACCGCCGAAGCGGCGCTTTTCTGCATTGCAGAACAATCAGCTGCATCCCGATGACAGACCCCGTCCGTCCTTGACGCTGGCGGGCACTCGGACCAACATCCCGCCGAAATGCGGACACTTATTCTGCATTGCAGAACAACAGGGAGTATCGGGTGGTTCGTCAGGAGGTCGACGGCGGCGTGGCCGTGCTCACGCTCGCCAACCCGCCGGTCAACGCGCTGGGCGCCGCGCTGCGGGCGGCCCTCGACGAGGCCCTGACGAACGCCATCGCGGACGCGTCGGTCCGGGCCGTCGTCCTGGCCGCGGAGGGCAAGGTGTTCGTCGGCGGCGCCGATATCGGCGAGTTCGGCAAGCCGCAGCGTCCGCCGAGCCTGCCGGACATCCTGGACCGGCTCGACGCCAGCCCGAAGCCGGTGGTGGCGGCGATCGGCGGCGCGGCCCTCGGCGGCGGCCTGGAACTGGCGATGGCCTGCCACGGTCGCGTCGCGGCCCCGTCCGCGCGGATCGGCCTGCCGGAGATCAAGCTCGGGATCATCCCGGGGGCGGGGGGCACGCAGCGCCTGCCGCGCCTGATCGGGCCCGACGCCGCCTTCGCGATGATGCTCACGGGCGAGCCGGTCTCCGCCGAGAAGGCGGCGGCGCTGGGCATCGTGGACGCCCTGGTGCTCGGCGACCTCGTCGCGGAGGCCCGCAGGCGGGCGCTGGAACTCGCCGATTCCGGCGCCCTGCCGCGGGTGCGCGACCGGTCCGAGACGCTGACGCCGGGCGCGCGGGAGAGCTTCGAGGCGCAGGCCACGGAGGCGATCAGGCGCGATCCCGACGCCACCAACGTCCACGCCCTGGCGCGGGCGGTGCGCGCCGGCCTGGAGCAGGATTTCGATGCCGCCGTGGCGGTGGAGCGGTCCGAGTTCCGCACCCTGGTGGAGGATCCGCGCTCGAAGGCCCTGCGCTACGCCTTCTTCGCCGAGCGCGAGGCCGGCCGGGTGCCCGGCCTGCCGAAGGACACGCCGCGCCGCCCTATCCGGACGGCCGCGGTGATCGGCGCCGGCACGATGGGCGGCGGCATCGCCATGTGCTTCGCCAATGCCGGGATCCCCGTGACGGTGATCGAGACGGAGGAGGGTGCCCTGGCGCGCGGCCTCGACCGGGTGAGGGGGCTCTACGCCGGCTCGGCCAAGCGCGGCTCGATCACCGAGGCCCAGCGCGACGAGCGGGTCGGCCGGATCACGGGCGCGCTCGGCCTGGAGAACGCCGGGGAGGCCGACATCGTCGTCGAGGCGGCCTTCGAGGACATGGGCGTCAAGCGCGAGATCTTCTCCAAACTCGACCAGGTCGCCAAGCCCGGCGCGATCCTGGCCACCAACACCTCCTACCTCGACGTGAACGCCATCGCGGCGGTGACGGGCCGGCCGCAGGACGTGCTCGGCCTGCACTTCTTCAGCCCGGCCAACGTCATGCGCCTCGTGGAGGTGGTCCGTGCGGAGAGAACCGCGCCGGACGTGCTGGCCACCGCGCTGGATCTGGGCAAGCGGCTCAACAAGCTGCCGGTGACGGTGGGCGTCTGCTTCGGCTTCGTGGGCAACCGCATGCTGGAGCGCCGCAGCCGGGCCGGCGAGCGGCTGCTGCTCGAGGGCGCGCTGCCCCACGAGGTCGACGCGGCGGTGACCGGGTTCGGTTTCCGGATGGGCCCCTTCGCCATGGGCGACCTCGCGGGGCTCGATATCGGCTGGCGCTCGCGCAAGGATTTCGGCGGCCGGGCCCCCGTGGCGGACTCGCTCGCCGAGCAGGGCCGGTTCGGCCAGAAGACCGGCCGCGGCTTCTACCTGTACCCGGACGGCGCCCGCACCGGCACGCGCGACCCGGAGGTAGAGGCGCTGATCGCGCGCGTCGCCGCCGAGCACGGCGTCGCGCGCCGCAGCTTCACGGCCGACGAGATCGTCGCGCGGCTCATGTACCCGATGGTCAACGAGGGCGCGCGGATCCTGGAGGAGGGCATCGCGGCCCGGCCCGGCGACATCGATACGATCTGGATCAACGGCTACAACTGGCCGGCCTGGCGCGGCGGCCCGATGCACTGGGCCGACACGGTCGGGCTGAAGACGATCGCGGAGGCGCTGTCGCGCTTCGCGGCCGAGACCGGCGACGACAGCCAGGAGCCGGCGCCGCTCCTGAAGCGCCTCGCCGCCGAGGGCAGCCGCTTCGCCGACTGGAAGGCTTCGGCATGATGCCGCGCCGACTCAAGCGGGTGGCGGTGCAGATTGATGTGCACGCCGGCCCTTTCCCGGGCGCATGCAGCGTCAGCGGAATGCGACCCGGGATCCAGCACAAGACGTCGCGAAGCGTCCGTAAGACGCAAACGGTGCCGCTGCGCGGCGCTTCTCGTGCTGGGTCCCGGATCACCTTCCACTGCGTTCCAAGTGTCCGGGAAAGGGCTGCGGGGCGCCCGCGCAACCCCTTCGAATGGATCGGGCACACCGCCCTGCAGAAATTCCAGAGGATCCCGGCATGACCGACGCGGTGATCGTCTCGACCGCCCGCACGCCCATCGGCAAGGCGCATCGCGGCGCGCTGAACCTCACCCGCGGCGCCGACCTCGCGGCCCACGCGATCCGCGGCGCCCTGGACCGCGCGCGGCTGGAGCCGGAGGCCGTCGAGGAGGTGGTGCTCGGCTGCGGCTATCCGGAGAACGCCACGGGGGGCAACGTCGCCCGCCACGCGGCGCTGGTGGCGGGGATCCCGGTCGACTCGGCCGGCGTCACCGTCTCGCGCTTCTGCGCCTCGGGCCTCGAGGCGATCGCCAGCGCGGCGCGGCGGATCGTGCTCGACGGCGTGCCGGTGGCGGTGGCGGGCGGCGTCGAGTCGATCAGCCTCGTCCAGCCGAAGGTCCAGCGGGAGCTGACCCGCAACGCGTGGCTGGAGGCGCACCTGCCGGCCATCTACATGCCGATGATCGAGACCGCCGACATCGTGGCGGAGCGCTATCGGATCTCCCGGGAGGCGCAGGACCACTTCGCCCTGGAGAGTCAGCGCCGCACGGCCGATGCCCAGGCGCGCGGGCTGTTCGACGACGAGATCGTCCCGATGTCCGCCGTCATGGCGGTGACCGACAAGGCCACCAGCGAGACCCGGGAGGTCGAGACCCGGCTCGCTAAGGACGAGGGCAACCGGCCGGACACGACCCTGGAGGGTCTCGCCAAGCTCAAGCCCGTGCGCGGGGAGGGGGCCTTCATCACGGCGGGCAATGCCAGCCAGCTCTCGGACGGGGCCTCGGCCAGCGTGCTGATGTCGGCCGACGAGGCGGCGCGGCGCGGTCTCGAACCGCTCGGCACCTTCCGGGGCTTCGCCTCGGCGGGCTGCGGGCCGGACGAGATGGGCATCGGCCCGGTCTTCGCGGTGCCGCGGCTCCTGGAGCGGCAGGGCCTGCGCGTCTCCGACATCGACCTGTGGGAGCTGAACGAGGCCTTCGCGTCCCAGTCGGTCTACTGCCGGGACACGCTCGGGATCGACCCCGAGAAGGTCAACGTCAACGGCGGCGCCATCGCGGTCGGCCACCCCTTCGGCATGTCGGGGGCGCGGCTCGTGGGCCACGCCCTGCTGGAGGGCCGCCGCCGCGGCGCGCGCTACGCCGTCGTGACCATGTGCGTCGCCGGCGGCCAGGGCTGCGCCGGCCTGTTCGAGATCGCCCGGAGCTGAGCCGATGGACCTGCGCTTCACCGACGAGGAAATCGCGTTCCGCGACGAGGTCCGGACCTTCTGCAGGACGGAGATCCCGGCGGAGATCCGGAAGAAGGTCTCGGAGGGGCGCAGTCTCTCGAAGGAGGACTACGTCACGAGCCAGCGGATCCTCAACGCCAAGGGCTGGGCGGTGCCGCACTGGCCTCAGGAATGGGGCGGCCGGGACTGGACCCCGATCCAGCGCTACATCTACACCGAGGAGCTGTTCCAGGCGGCGGTGCCGCTGCCGCAGCAGTTCAACTGCTACATGTTCGGCCCGGTCCTGGCGACTTTCGGGCGGCAGGACCAGAAGGCGCGCTTCCTGCCGCGCGCCGCCAACCTCGACGACTGGTGGTGCCAGGGCTTCTCCGAGCCCGGCGCCGGCTCCGACCTCGCCTCGCTCAAGACCAAGGCGGTGCGCGACGGCGACCACTACGTCGTGGACGGCCAGAAGACCTGGACCACGCTCGGCCAGCACGCCGACTGGATCTTCTGCCTGGTCCGCACCGATTTCGAGGCCAAGAAGCAGCGCGGCATCTCCTTCCTGCTCATCGACATGAAGAGTCCGGGGATCACCGTGCGGCCGATCCTGACGCTGGAGGGCCGGCACGAGGTCAACGAGGTCTTCTTCGATTCCGTGCGCGTGCCCGTGGAGAACCTCGTCGGCGAGGAGAACCGGGGCTGGGACTACGCGAAATTCCTGCTCGCCAACGAGCGCACCGGCATCGCCCGGATCGGCCTCACCAAGGAGCGGATCGCTCGGATCAAGCGGCTGGCCCGCGAGATGCCGGCCGGGCCCGGCACGATGTGGGACGATCCCGCCTTCCGCGCCCGCGTCGCGGAGGTCGAGGTCGAGCTGAAGGCCCTGGAGATCACCCAGATGCGGGTGGCGGCCAAGCAGGGAAGGGCGGATTCGGTGGAGCCGGACCCGGCTTCCTCGCTCCTCAAGATCCGCGGCTCGCAGCTCCAGCAGGCGGCGACCGAATTGCTGGTGGAACTCGCCGGGCCCTTCGCCCTGGCGGCGCCCGCGCGGGGGGCCGGGGCCAACAACCTGCCCGGCGGCTTCGACTGGGTCGACGCGGCGGCGCCGAGCTACTTCAACAACCGCAAGGTCTCGATCTACGGCGGCTCGAACGAGATCCAGCACAACGTCATCGCCAAGGGCATCCTGGGGTTGTGAGCGGCCGCCTCGCCCCGTCCTCCCCCTCATCCTGAGGTGGCGGGCGCCTCCGACGACATCCGCGAGGGAACACCATGGATTTCGACCTGAACGAGGACCAGTCGCTCCTGCGCGACAGCGTCGAGCGGCTGGCCGCCGACCTCTACCCGTCGCTGGAGAGCCGGCAAACACGGCTCGAGGCGCCCCTCGGCTTCCCCGAGGACGGCTGGGCGGCCTTCGCGGAACTCGGCGTCGCAGGCCTGCCTTTCTCCGAGGATGAGGGCGGCCTCGGCGGCGGGCCGGTCGAGACCATGCTGGTCATGGAGGCGGTGGGCCGCAACCTCGTGGTCGAGCCCCTGCTCGCGAGCCTCGTGCTGGGCTCGACGGCCCTGCGGCTCGGCGGCAGCGCCGCGCAGCGGGAGCGCCTCGTCCCGGGACTCGTCGCCGGCGACCTGCGCCTGACCCTCGCCCACACCGAGCGCCAGTCCCGCTACGACCTCGCCGACGTGGCGACGACCGCCCGTCGCAGCGGCGACGGCTACGTGCTGAGCGGGGCGAAGAGCGTCGTGCCCAACGCCGACGCGGCCGGCCTGATGGTGGTCTCGGCCCGCGTCTCCGGAGAGCGGCGCGACCCGGGCGGGATCGGCCTGTTCCTCGTCCCGACCGACGCCCCCGGCGTCGCCATCGAGGCCTACCCGACCCAGGACGGCGGCCGGGCCGCCGAGGTGTCCTTCTCCGACGTGACGCTCCCGGCCGACGCGGCGCTCGGCGACCCGGAGGGCGGCCTGCCGCTCCTGGAGCGGGTGGTGGAGCACGGGATCGCGGCGCTCGCCGCCGAGGCGGTCGGCTCCATGGACGCGCTCCACAAGCTCACGGTGGAGTACCTCAAGACCCGCAAGCAGTTCGGCGTCAGCGTCGGCTCGTTCCAGGCGCTGCAGCACCGGGCCGTCGACATGCTGATCCAGCTGGAGCAGGCCCGCTCCATGGCGCTCTACGCCGCCATGATGGTGGACACACCCGAGCCGCGCGCGCGGGCCGCGGCCCTGTCGGCCGTGAAGGTGCAGATCAACAAGGCCTGCCGCTACGTCGGCCAGGAGGCGGTGCAGCTCCACGGCGGCATCGGCATGACGCTCGAGTATATCGGCGCCCACCACTTCAAGCGGCTCGCCATGATCGAGTACCAGCTCGGCGACACCGCCCACCACCTGCGCCGGATCACGCAGGACGAGAACGGGCTGCTGGCGGCGTAGGCCGGTTCGGGCGCCGTCACCGTCGTTGCGGGCGGAGCGCGGCGATCCAGAGGGCGCCACGCTCGAGAACGTTGCGCCACCCTGGGCCGCCTCGCTCCGCGCGCGATGACGGAGCGGTCAGTTGAACAGCGTGCCGACCCCGCCCTGGACGCGGCCGAGGCCGGCCCGCGCGACGGTGTTGTTGGGGTCGATCGTCGAGGCGCGCTGGTAGTTCTCCATCGCCTCCTTGCGCTGGCCCTGCTTCTCGTAGGCGAGGCCCCGATAGGCCCAGGACGTGGCGTCCTTGGCGTTCACGTTGAGCGCGGCGTTGTAGTCCTCGATCGCCTTCGCGTACTGGTTGGTCGCGATCAGGCTCTGGCCGCGGGCCGCGTAGGGCGCGGCCACGAACGGGTCGCGGTCGATGGCGGCGTCGAAATCGGCGATCGCCTGGGTGTCCTGGCCCTGCTTCTGCTTCACGAGGCCGCGGGCATGGTACGCCTGCGCGGATTCGGGGCTCAGGCGGATCGCGACGTTGAGGTCGTTCAGCGCCTGGTCGAGGTTGCCCTGCGCGCGCTCGACATTGGCCCGGCCGATATAGGCCGGCCCGTAATTCGGATCGATCCCGATCGCCTTGGAGAAGTCCTGCAGCGCCGGGCCGTCGCGGCCGATCTGGCGGTTCGCCAGGGCGCGGTTGTTGTAGGCGGAGGCGGAGTTCGGATCGAGCTGGATCGCCTTGGTGAAGTCGCCGATGGCGTCGTTGAACTGCCCGGCGCGGGCGTAGGCGGCGCCGCGGGTGTTGTAGGCCGCCGCGTCGTTCGGGTTGCGCTGCACGACCTCGGTCAGGGAGGCGATGTTGACGTTCGTGGCGCCGGTCGTGTCCTTCTCCAGGACCGCGTATTGCCGCGGACCGGCCGCGCTGCCGACGGTCTCGCAGCCCGCGAGGCCGGCAGCCGAGACCAAGGCCGCGCCGATCAGTGCCGTCTTCCGTCCCAGCCGGTTGCGTACGTTCATTGCCCCACTCTCCCCGAGGCGTCGCCCGCTCCGCGCGCGCCCGCCCCGCCCCTCACAGTCCAAGAGCCCGCGCCGAGCGCCGGGCACGCCCGAGTTCGGGGCACCGTCGCGCATCACGGTGAAGGCCGGCTTAAGAAGCGCCGCGTCGTGATCCGGCCCCCGCCGGTCCCGGCGGGACCGAGCGGTGCGGGCGGGTTCGAGCGACAGCATACGGAACCGACCACAGTGTCGTGGAAGCGGCGGGATGTGGCGAAGGTATGGCTCGACCGTTCCGCGGGGCCGCGGACGGCCCTCCGGCGATCACGCGGCGACGCGGGTGTGCCCTCGAAGCCTCAGGATCCGGTCGGACCCGGCCCGAGGCGCGTGACGTGGCCCATCTTGCGGCCGGGGCGCGCCTCGCCCTTGCCGTACAGGTGCAGGTGGGCGCCGGGCTCGGCCAGCAGGGCGTGCCAGTCGTCCGCCTGGGCGCCGATCAGGTTGCGCATCTCGACGGGCAGACCGCCGACCCGGCCCGCATCGCCCAGCGGCCAGCCGCAGACGGCGCGGACGTGCTGGGCGAACTGCGAGGTCAGCGCGCCCTCGCTGGTCCAGTGGCCGGAATTGTGCACCCGGGGCGCGATCTCGTTGACCACGAGCCGCTCCGCCCCGTCCTCGCGGACGAGGAACATCTCGACGGCGAGCACGCCGACATAGTCGAGGGCGTCGGCGATGCGCCGGGCGATCTCGACGGCGGCGCGACCCGTCTCGGCGGACACGCCGGGCGCCGGCACCCGGGTCAGCGCGAGGATGTGGTCGCGGTGCTCGTTCTCGCAGAGGTCGTAGGCCGCGAAGCTGCCGTCGCGCCCGCGCGCGCCCACCACCGAGACCTCGCGCTCGAACGGCACGAAGCCCTCCAGGATCAGCGGCGCGCCGCCGAACTCGGCGAACAGGGCGTTGCGGTCGCCCTCGGCCCGCTCGCGGAGCATGCGCTGCCCCTTGCCGTCGTAGCCGAAGCGGCGGGTCTTGAGCACGGCCGGCAGGCCGATCACCTCGATCGCCCGGTCGAGGTCGTCGGGCGCGTCCACCGCCCGGAACGGCGCCGTCGGGATGCCCAGGCCGTTGATGAACTCCTTCTCGGAGAGCCGATCCTGCGTGGTCGAGAGCGCGCGCGCGTTCGGGTGCAGGGCGGCGTGCCGGGCGAGGACGTCGGCGGTGGCGTGCGGGATGTTCTCGAACTCGTAGGTCACGACGTCGACGCCGCGGGCGAAATCCGCCAGCGCCGCGGCGTCGTCGTAGGCCGCGCAGGTGGTCCGGGCGGCCACGTCGAAGGCGGGGCTGTCCGCGTCGGGCGCGTAGACATGCGCCTTGAGGCCGTAATCGGCCGCCGCGAGCGCGATCATGCGCCCGAGCTGGCCCCCACCGACGATGCCGAGGATCGAGCCGGGGCCGAGGATCTTGTCCGTCACGCGTTCTCTTCCGTCACCGGCCGTTCGGCCACCGAGGCGCTCTGGGCCGCGCGCCACGCCTCCAGGCGCTCCGCCAGGTCCGGATCGGTCAGCGCCAGGACGGCGGCGGCGAGCAGGGCCGCGTTCACCGCCCCGGCCCGGCCGATCGCCAGGGTCCCCACCGGGATGCCGGCCGGCATCTGGACGATGGAGAGCAGGCTGTCCTGGCCGGAGAGGGCCTTCGACTCCACCGGCACGCCGAAGACCGGCAGGCGGGTCATCGCGGCCGCCATGCCGGGCAGGTGCGCGGCTCCGCCCGCACCGGCGATCACCACCTTGAGGCCGGCCGCGACCGCGCCCTTGGCGAAGGCGACGAGCCGGTCCGGCGTGCGGTGTGCCGACACGATGCGCGCGTCGTACGGTAAGCCGAGCGCGTCGAGCGTCTCGGCGGCATGACGCATGGTCGCCCAGTCGGACTGGCTGCCCATGATGATCGCGACCGGAGGAGGCGACGCCATCGTTGATCCCGGCAAAAGAGGGCGCTTACAGGCGGCGCGGGCCTGCGGCAAGGCGGGGCCGGAGGGCGTCCACCGGCATCAGGCGATGATGTCCGGCGTGAGCGCGTCCTCGATGTGATAGATGCGGTCGCGCAGCGTGAGCTTGCGCTTCTTCAGGCGCTGGATCTGGAGCTGGTCCCCGGCAACGCTGCGCTCCAGCGCCTCGATGGCGCTGTCGAGATCCCGGTGCTCCTCGCGCAGCCGCGCCAGTTCGCCCAGGAGGTCCGACTGCGCACCCTCACCCGCCTCGTCCGCCATCGTCACCTGAGAACCCGAAGACCGTTCGTCGCCTGAGAGCATGCGTCACGCTCCGGCGCCGGACAAGGCGGCGCGGTAAGCAATCATCAGACTTAGCAGCAGAAAACGCTTCGACAGGTCCGGCATCCTGTGCCAATCTCGTTGTGTCGAAACGATGACAGGAGATTCGACTCATGTCGCTGCAGACGCATCTGAACCAACTCGCCCGGAAGCACGAAGCCCTCGAGCGCGAGATTCAGGAAGCGATCCACAGACCTTCGGCGAACGACCTCCACATCGCCGAGCTGAAGCGACGGAAACTCCTCCTCAAGGACGAGATCAACAAGCTTCAGGCGGGCAACGACACGTTGCACTGACGCCTGAGACGTCCAATCTGATAGCGAATGCACGCTGACGACCGCCGCATCGGGAGCCCCGGTGCGGCGGTTTTCTTTTGGGGGCACCGAGCCGCGGCCGCCGGGCCCCGGGCGCGGCCGTCACGCCCGTGGCCAGCCCCTCGCCTGGCCACTCCCGCGCGCGCGAGAATGGGCTACTCTGCGACCCGCCGCCGGAGAGCGGTCCGCGAGGAAACGCCCAACCGATGACGAGAGCCAGCCTGCCGGGCCGCTACCCGGAGATCTACGAATCGGCCTGCCGCGACCCCGAGGCGTTCTGGCTCGGTGCGGCGCGGGCCCTCGACTGGGCGCGGGCGCCGGAGCGGGCCTTCGCGCCGGATTCCGGCCCCTACGGACGCTGGTTCCCGGACGGCACCCTGAACGCCTGCCACAACGCGGTGGACCGCCACGCGGACGGGGCCCGGGCGGATCAGGTGGCGATCCGCTACGACTCGCCCGTGACCGGGACCAAGCGCAGCATCACCTACCGGGCGCTGCGCGACGAGGTGGCGGTGCTGGCCGCCGTGCTGGCCGACCTCGGCGTCGGCAAGGGCGACCGGGTGATCCTGTACATGCCGATGGTGCCCGAGGCGCTGTTCGGCATGCTGGCCTGCGCCCGGCTCGGCGCGGTTCACTCGGTGGTGTTCGGCGGCTTCGCGGCCAACGAGCTGGCGGTGCGGATCGAGGACGCGGCGCCGAAGGTGGTGCTCGCCGCCTCCTGCGGGATCGAGCCGAACCGCGTGGTCGCCTACAAGCCGCTCCTCGACGCGGCGATCGCGGCCTCGCGGCACAAGCCGGAGGCCTGCCTGATCCTCCAGCGCCCGCAAGGGCCTGCGACCCTCGTCGCGGACCGGGATCGCGACTGGGGTGAGATTGTCGCGGCCGCCCGGGCGGCGGGGCGGAGCGCGGCGTGCATGCCGGTCGCCGCCACCGACCCGCTCTACGTCCTCTACACCTCCGGCACGACCGGGAAGCCGAAGGGCGTGGTCCGCGATACCGGCGGCTACCTCGTCGCCCTGGCCTGGTCGATGCCGAACCTCTACGGCGTCCAGCCCGGCGAGACCTACTTCTGCGCCTCCGACATCGGCTGGGTCGTCGGCCACTCCTACATCGTCTACGCGCCGCTCCTGCACGGCTGCACCACGGTCCTCTACGAGGGGAAACCCGTCGGGACGCCCGATGCCGGCGCCTTCTGGCGGGTGGTCGCCGAGTACGGGGTGGCCTGCCTGTTCACCGCGCCGACGGCCCTGCGGGCGATCAAGAAGGAGGATTCGCAGGGCGCCCGGATCGCCGATCACGACCTCTCGGCCTTCCGCAGCCTGTTCCTGGCGGGCGAGCGCGCCGATCCCGACTCGGTCGCCTGGGCCGAGCGCGTACTGGGCCGACCGGTCGTCGACCACTGGTGGCAGACCGAGACCGGCTGGCCGATCGCCGGCAACCCGATGGGCCTCGGCCTCCTGCCGGTTAAGCACGGCAGCACCTGCGTGCCGATGCCGGGTTACCGGGTCGAAGTCCTGGACGAGGGCGGGAAGCCGGTTCCGGCGGGGACCATGGGCACCATCGCGATCCGCCTGCCCCTGCCGCCCGGCTGCCTGCCGACCCTCTGGGGCTCGGACGACCGGATGCGGTCGAGCTACCTCGCCACCTTCCCGGGCTACTACGACACGTCGGATGCCGGGGTGATCGACGGCGACGGCTACATCACGGTCCTGGGACGGACCGACGACATCATCAACGTCGCGGGCCACCGTCTGTCCACCGGCGGCATGGAGGCGGTGCTGGCGAGCCACCCGGACGTGGCGGAATGCGCGGTCATCGGCATCCGCGACGCGCTGAAGGGGGAGGTGCCCTGCGGGTTCGTGGTGCTGAAGGCCGGCGTCGCCCGGCCGACCGAGACGATCGAGCGGGAACTCGTCGCCAAGGTGCGGGACGAGATCGGCCCGGTGGCCGCCTTCAAGCTGGCGCTGACCGTGCCGCGGCTGCCCAAGACCCGGTCGGGCAAGATCCTGCGGGCCACGATGAAGCGGATCGCCGATCACGAGCCGTGGACGATGCCGGCGACGATCGACGACGCGGCGGCCCTCGACGAGATCGGCGACAGCCTGAAGGATCGGGGGATCGGCGCGGCCCGGTAGGGTGCCGGACCGCGCCGGCGGCGCGTCGACGGGCGGTCGCGGCCCGCCTCAATCCGCCTCAATCCGCGTCGGCGCCGTCGTCGTCGGTGTCGATATCGACCGTCGGCGCCGGCTGCGTCAGGGCGGGCGCGTAGGTGCCCGCGGTCGGACCGGTGGTGACCGAGGCCGGCACCCGCCGGGCGTTCGGCTCGGAGGGGATCAGCGTCGCGGTGGCGGCCACGAGGCCGGCGAGGGACCGGACATCGTCCGGCTGACGGGGGTCGCGGGAGATCAGCGCGGCCTCCCGCTGCAGGCGGAGATTGCAGGCCTCCGTCGGCAGGCCGCCGTTCGGCGTGCAGGCGTCGTGGCGGGCGCAGGCGGCATCGAGGGCGTCGATCGGCGGGAGCGGCGCGTTGTTGCCCGGTCCGCAGTAATTCCCGTGAATCAGCATCTTGGGTCCGCCGAAGGCGGCGGGCTGGGCCTGGGCGGTGCCCGCGAGGGCGGCGCAGCCGGCGGCCAGGGCGAACGGGACGGCGAGCGGGACGGCGAGTCTGGTGAGCATCATCTGGACCTCGGGCGATCTCGCCCCCTCAGGCGGTTCGCGTCGATTGCCGCGATGCGGCGACAGGCCAGGAAACGGGCGGCCACATCCGCAAGTTCCCGCAACGCCCGCCCGCAGAGGTGCTCTGCCGCACCGCACTGGCCGCCGCGCCCGTCCTGGGCCAGAGTGAACCCTCCACCAGGAGTTGCCGATGACCGCCCGCCTGTTCGAACCGCTGACGCTCGACGCGCTCACGCTCGAGAACCGCATCCTCGTCGCGCCGATGTGCCAGTACTCGGCGCGGGACGGCGAGGCGACCGACTGGCACATGATGCATCTCGGCCAACTCGCCATGTCGGGGGCCGGCCTGCTGACCCTGGAGGCCACCGCGGTCTCCCCGGAGGCGCGGATCACCGCCTGGGATCTCGGCCTCTACAACGACGGCTGCGAGCGGGCGCTGGGCCGGGTGCTCGACGCCGTGCGCGAGTACGCGCCGATCCCGGTCTGCATCCAGATCGCCCATGCCGGGCGCAAGGCCTCCAGCGAGGCCCCCTGGGCCGGCGGCCAGCAGATCCCGCCGGAGCACGCCTACGGCTGGCGCACCGAGGCGCCCTCGGCGGTCGCGCACGGGGAGGGCGAGGTCCCGCCCCACGCCCTCGACGCCGCCGACCTGAAGCGCGTCCGCGACCAGTTCGTGGCCACCGCCAAGCGGGCCGTGCGCCTCGGTATCGAGGCCGTCGAGCTGCACGGCGCCCACGGCTACCTGCTGCACCAGTTCCTGTCGCCGATCGCCAATAAGCGGACAGATGAATACGGCGGCAGCCTCGCCAACCGCATGCGCTTCCCCCTCGAGGTCTACGACGCGGTGCGGGATGTCGTGCCCGCCGGCAGCCCGGTCTGGCTGCGGGTCTCGGCCACCGACTGGGTCGAGGACGGCTGGGATCTCGACGAGACGGTGGCGCTGGCCCAGGCGCTCAAGCGGGGGGGATCGCCGGCGATCCACGTCTCCACGGGCGGCGTCTCGCCCAAGCAGGCGATCAGGCTCGGGCCGGGCTATCAGGTGCCCTACGCGGAGCGGATCAAGGCCGAGACGGGCCTCACCACCATCGCGGTCGGGCTGATCACCGAGGCGCACCAGGCGGAGACGATCCTGCAGGAGGGCCGGGCGGACGCGATCTCGCTCGCCCGCGCCATGCTGTACGATCCGCGCTGGCCCTGGCACGCCGCCGCCGAACTCGGCGCCCGGGTGCGCGCGCCCAAGCAGTACTGGCGCTCTCAGCCGCGGGAGTACAAGGACCTGTTCAAGGACACGGCCTTCGGCCAGCGCTGAGGGCGGCCCTCACCGCGGCAGCGCGCCGACCAGCGGCCCGAGAGGGCGGCTGATGTCGGTGCGGCCGAGGTTCGGCGCGTAGAGGCTGGAGACCGAGCCGTCGAGGAACAGGGCGTTCCGGCAGCCGAGATCGTCGCGGAACAGCCGCGCGAAGGCGCCGAAGGTCACCGGGCGCTCGGAGATCGCGAAGATCGCCACGTGCCCGTCGCCGGGCACGCCGACGCCGTTCCGGATCTTCTGGCTCGGCCCGTCCGCGGCGATCTTCGGGTGGATCTGGCCGTCGATCACCAGCATCGGCCCGGACTGCGTGGCGAAATCCGGCCGGATCTTCGCCCGCAGGTAGCGGGACGTGTCGACCACCCCGGCGCGCTCGCCCTTCAGCCAGAAGATCCCGTTGGGCTTCAGGTGGAAATTGCCCGGCCCGTCCGCCGTGGACACGCGCTTCAGCTCGTGCCCGTTCTCGACGTAGAGGCCGACGGGCGCTTGGTCCTTGTCGTACATGCCGGCATTCATCGCGAAGGCGAGGCGGCCGCCCTGCTTCTCGGCGAGGGTGCCGAGGGCGCCGTAGGGCTTGCCGTCGTCCTGCAGCCAGAACAGCCGCAGCCGCTGCTTCCGGAGATCGATGGTGCAGACCGTGAAGGTCTCACCCTGCGCCTCGACCGCCCGGCAGGGCTCCGTCGCGGCCGGGGCGGCCGCCCGGGCCGGGGCCGCGAGGGCGAGCAGCGTGATCAAGAGGGCGTGAGCCGGGCGCAGCATCATCATTCGTTCCAGGCAGCTCGGGGACGGCGAGTCGGGGACGGCGAAGCTCGTTCGGCCCGCCCTTCGCCCTGGAAAGCGGCGAATTTCGTGTCCGAGCCGCGCCCGGACGGGTCCGGGCACGTCTGCGCACGTCTGCGCACGTCCGGGTGCGTCTCGCGGCCGCGCGCCGCGGCCGGGACTGGACCGTTTTGCCGGTTCGAGCGTTCTTAGCCGCAGAGGGCGTGTTTCCACGGAGATGACGTGATGAAGGGTGCAGTGCTCGGCTCGGCCCTGCTGGCGGCGGGTGCTCTGGCCTTGGCGCCGGCCAGCGCGGACGCGCGCGGCTTCGGCGGCGGCGGCTTCCACGGCGGCGGTTTCGGCGGCGGCTTCCACGGTGGCGGCTTCGGCGGCGGCTTCCGCGGCGGCGGGTTCGGCGGGTTCCGCAACGGCGGCTTCGGCGGCGGCTTCCGCGGCGTCGGCTTCCGTCCGGGCGGCTTCGGCTACGGCCGCGGCTTCTACGGCCGGGGCTACGGCTGGCGCGGCGGCTACGGCTACCGCGGCGGCTACGGCTACGGGCTCGGCGGCCTGGGCCTCGGCGTCGGGCTCGGCCTCGCGGCCGGCGGCCTCTACGGCGGCTACGGTGGCTACGGCTACCCGGGTTACGGCTACGGCGGCTACTACGCCC
>NZ_JBKFBI010000077.1:0-27320 GCF_053346095.1 Methylobacterium sp. A52T
GCGGTCCCTCGGCGCCCACGCGCTCCGCGGCCGCGGCGCGCCGCTGTCGGTGGCGACGCTCGAGCGCGGAGCCGCCGAGACCGCGCCCGTGGCGGATCTGGCGCCGCGCCGCGCCGCGGTCGCCCGCTGATGGCCGGGGCGAGCCCCGCGCGGGCGAACACCCTGATCGCCGTGAAGATGGCGCTGCGCTTCGGGCTGCCGCTGATCGGGCTCGCGGTCTTCGGGCGCGCCGTCGTCCTGTCGGTGGGCGGCGATATCGAGCACGGCCAGTTCGCCCTGGGCGTGCTCCTGATCCTGGCGGGTTTCACCTCGAAGCTGGTGCCCCGGCCATGAGCGACGCGCCGGCGCGCCCGCCGATCTACCTCGACGCCGATGCCTGCCCGGTCAAGGACGAGACCTACCGGGTCGCCGCGCGCTACGGCCTGACCGTCCACGTCGTCGCCAACAGCGTGCTGAACCTCCCGCGCGAGCCCTGGATCGAGCGCGTGGTCGTCGGCCCGGAACTCGACGCCGCCGACGACTGGATCGCCGCGCGGGCCGGAACCGGGAGCATCGTGCTCACCGCCGACGTTCCGCTGGCCGCGCGCTGCGTGAAGGCCGGCGCCACGGTCCTGGCGTTCACCGGCAAGCCGTTCAGCGAGGCCGGGATCGGTCTCGCCCTCGCGACGCGCGACTTGATGCAATCGTTGCGCGAGGCCGGGACCATCACGGGCGGGCCGAAACCGTTCTCGCGCGCCGACCGGTCGGCCTTCCTGTCCGCCCTCGACCGGGCGGTGAACCGGATCCTGCGCGAGCGGCCGAAGCCGGCTTGAGCACCGGTCCCGGGCGCGACAGCGTTCCGCGCGGGGGAGCTCTCAGGCCTCGGCCGCCGGGACGAGGGCCTTGAGCGCCTCGTTGATGCGGTCCTGCCAGCCCGGGCCGTCCTTCTGGAAATGCGCGAGCACGGCGCTGTCGAGGCGCAGGCTCACCACTTCCCGCGAACCCGGGACCGTTGCCGGCCGCGGCGCGGCCTGCGGCGGCGGGGCGGCCGTCTTCGGGCTCGTCGCGGCCCGGAAGGCCGCCTCGGCTGCCGCGCGCGGGTCGCTGAAGCGGCGGCGGTTGCGGTCTTCGGCCATCGACCTCTAGCCCTTCGCGGTCGTCTTCTTCGGCGCGGCCTTCTTCGCGCTGCCCTTGGCGGCCGCCTTGGCTTCCTTCTCGGCCGCCTTGGCCTGCGCGTCCGCGGCCTCCTTGGCGAGCCGGAGCGAGCGCAGCCGCACCGTCCGCTCGTCCATCGCCTTGATGGCCGCGTGGTGCTCCGCCATCGCCTGGGCGCCCTCGCGAGCCATGCGCTCCGCCCGTTCCGCGCGCTCGGCGCGGTTCTCCGCCCGGGTCTTGGCTTCCGCCTCCGCGTCGCGGGTGGCATTCACCTCGTCGAGGTCGTACTCAGTGTCGTCGTTCATCCTGTCCCTTTCACCCCGGCTCGACGGGTCCGACCCGGCGCAGCCTGCGCGGGACGGGGTCTGAGCGGGTCCGGCCTGTTCGAGGGGCGGGGGGCAAGGCCGGATCGGCGCCCTCCCGCATCGCCGTCAGGCGCGCGGGGAGGGCAGGTTCACGAAGGCTTTAGCATGCCCGCGCGGCCGATGGCGAATCCGGATCGCCGGGTGGGACTGACGGCGCACACCATTCGTACGCGTCCCCTGGACGATCCGGATCAGGCTCGCGGTCGGCCGCGCGGGATCCGGCCTGGATCGTCCTCCGATCAGCGCACGCGGAAGTTGAGCGGAATGGAGACCGACAGGCTGGACTGCGTCACGCCGGGGGGCGCCGCCGGCATCGAGCCGCGGACCGCCGCGAGGGCGGCGCTGTCGATCTGGCCGACGCCGCTGGACCGGGCCACGCCGGCGCCCGTCACCTGACCGGACCGCATCACGGTGAAGCGCACCACCGCGGTCCCGCCGCCGGTGCCGACGGCCGCGTTCACGTTCATCCGGCTGTGGATCGCCGCGCTGATGGCGCCCTGCCACTGGCGCATGGCGCTCGGATCGTTGCCCGCGGCGGCCCGGCCGGCCGCGTTCGCCCTCGAGGCCGACGCCGAACTCCGCTCGGCGCCCGCCCGGGCCTTGGCCTCGCGCGCCTTCGCCTCGCGCGCGGCCTTGGCCTTCGCCTCGCGGATCTCCTCCAGACGCTCCTGCCGCGCCTCCTCGCGCTTCTGCTCGCGGAGCTTCTCCTCCCGGATCTTGCGCAGCTTGGCTTCGCGCTCCGCCTTCAGCTTCGCCGGATCGGGCGTCGGCTTGGGCGGCTCCTCGGACTTGGCGACCTCGGTGGGCGGCGGCGCCAGCGGCTCGGCGGCCTCGGACGCGGAGGTGATCACCTGGCTCTGCGCCTCCACCGGCTGAGCCTCCTGCGGCATCTCGACCGCCTGGGTGTCCTCCGGCTTCACCTCGGTCATCTCGGTCGGCGGCGGCGGCTGGACGGCCTCGTCGGGCGGGGTGTCCACCGGCTTGGCTTCCGGCGGGGCCTCCTGGCTCATCTGCTGCTCCGCCGGGGCCTCGGTGGCCGCGTCGGTCATGAGCGGCGCGAGGTCGACGGTGATCTGCTGCTCGCCGGGCGGTGCGGGCGGGGAGAGCCGCAGGAACATCACGGCGGCGAGCACGCAGGCGTGCAGCCCGAGGGCGACCAGGAAAGCGGCGAGCAGCCCGGACGGGCGGCGCTCGCCGAGACCGGCCGGCATATCCGTCGACGTGTAGGTGCTCATCGGCTCAGCGCGCGGTCCCTGCGGGGGCGGCGGGGGCGGCGGGGGCGGCCGGGGCGGCGCCAGGCGCGGCCGGAGCGGCGCCGCCGGGCGACTGCGCGATCAGCGACACCTTGGTGAAGCCGGCCTGCCCGACGAGGCCCATGACCTCCATGACCTTGCCGTAGGGCACGTCGCGGTCGCCGCGCACGAGGATCACCTGATCCTTGTCGGCCGCCGCCATCTCGCGCAGGCGCGGCACGATGCTCTCCATCGTGAACACCTCCTTGGCGATGGACGGGTTGCCGTCCTTGTCGACCGTCACCTCGGCGGGCTTCTTCGACTGCGCGACCTTGGGCGCCGCGGTCTTCGGCAGCTGGACCGGCACGCCGGTGGTCATCAGCGGCGCGGCGACCATGAAGATGATCAGCAGCACGAGCATCACGTCGACCATCGGGGTGACGTTGATGTCGGACATCGGCACGTCGTCGAGGTCGTCGTCGTCGTTCGCGCGAATGGATCCCATCGCCATGGGGCGTCTCCGGTACCTTTACGTTCGGCTCTCTGGGGGCTGGCGCCGGCCGCGCTACTCGGCGGCCGCGCGGTGGGCGCCCGCGCGGTCGCGCGCGAGGCGGTTGCCCAGGACCGAGATGTAGGACGAGAAGGTGCTCTGGATGCCGCTCACGTCGCTCGAGAGCTTGTTGTAGGCCATCACCGCCGGGATCGCGACGACGAGACCGATCGCCGTGGCGAACAGCGCCTCCGCGATGCCCGGCGCCACGACGGCGAGGGAGGTGTCCTGGCTGCGGGCGATGGACGAGAACGAGTTCATGATGCCCCAGACGGTGCCGAAAAGGCCGACGAACGGGGCCGTGGAGCCGGAGGTCGCCAGCAGCGACAGGCCGGTGCGCAGGCGCTTCACCTCGATGGCGAGGGCGCCCTTCATCGCCCGCTCGATGCGGTCGCGGCGCTCGGCCCGGGTCTCGGAGGAATCCTGATCGCGCCACGCGTCGATCGCCGCCTTCACCACGTGGCCGGCGATGCCGCGATGCTCGCCGTCGAGGCTGCCCCCGGAGCGGACCAGATTCGCGAAGGCCTTGGCCTGGCGCCGCGCGGCGGCGAGCCGGATGACCTTCTCGAACACCACCGTCCAGCAGGCGATCGAGGCGATCACCAGCAGGATCATCACGCCCTTCACGATCGGGTCGGCCTGCAGGAACAGGCCGAGGAACGAGAAGTCGTGGGCCGCCTCGATCGGGGCTTGTGTCGGGTCCATCGCGGGCTCCTGGCGTCCTGGTCTCACGCGGCGTCGCGCCGCCATCGTCTCGGGGTGCGGCGAAAGCCGCAGTCCGCCCGGCGGCCATCGCCGCCGGGCGGTTTGGTCTCGTCAGCCGTCACACCATCCGCATCAGCGGTCGAACGGCAGGCCGGCCTTGCTGTCGGTCTCGGTCCGCTCGAGGCAGGCCTCGCGGCCCGGATCGCCGCCGTCGCAGGTCAGGACGTCGTTCAGGAGGACGCGACCGACCTTGTTGCAGGCGATGCCGGGGAAATCGAAGATCTTCACGGTGGTCTTCTTCGGCGGCAGCGGCCCGAGCTCGACCGCCACGCGCTTCTGCGCGACGCCCTCTGGGTCGAAGGCGAAGAGATCCACCTTGTAGGACTTGAGGCCCGAACCCTTGTTGTCGATCACCATGGTGATCCGGCAGGCCTCGCCCGCGGTCTCGACCTTGTTGAGCTGCAACTTGATCGGCGCCTTCTCGGACGCGTCCTGCGCCAGGGCCGACACGACGAGCAGCGCCGAGAGCGCGAAGCAGGCCGCCGTGTCGAGGGCGACACGCCCGATCCGACGGCGGTACAGGGGAGCGCGCAGGGCAAGCACCGTGACAAAGTCCTCTTCGAGTTCGCGCCGGCCGGCGGCTCGGGCCGCGCGGTCCGGGGTGACGGGGAGCCGGATCAGTGCAGCACCGTTCCGGCGGGGCAGGAGGCCGGGGCGAGGCGCTCGGCCGCCGCGTCGAGCGGCCCGACCGCGGCGCGGACCGCCGCCACGAGGCGCGGCGCCGCGTCCTGGCCGGTGATCTCGGCCGCGGCGGCCTCGAGATCCGCCCAGAGGCGCTGCCGGCCCCGGTTGATCAGCTTCACCAGCGCGCATTCGTGGCCGGTCACGCGGCAGCAGCTCGCCGGCATGAACGACCAGTCGCCGTCGCGCTCCGCGCGGAGCGCCCGGATGATCGCGACCACGCAGGCAACGAAGCGGCACCCTTCCGTCGGCCCGAGCAGCTGCTCGGCCCCGTCGAAGGCCGCGTTCCAGCAGGCGACGTCGCTGGTCATGTAGCCGGCCGCCACGAAGCGGGCCACCGACAGGGCCAGGATGTCGGCCTCGTCGCCGCACACGTCTGCGACGCGCCGCATCGCCGCGTGGTCCGACGGGGTCATGGGCGTGCTCACGGCTCCGGCGCCTCGCGGAAAAGGATCGCGGCGATCGAGCTCGGGAGCCGGATCGTCGCCTGCCGCGGCAGTATCCAGGCCCGCCGCCCGGATCAAGGCCCGGCGAGAAAATCAGAGCAGTTCCAAACTGTTAGAAGAAAGCGTGGCCGTTGCAGGCTTTGCCTATCGATCCCGCAAAAATTTGCCGAAACATCCCGGAAATGCGCGACCACGGGTCGCCGTCGATTCCGATCCCCTCCCTTGATGGCCCGGAAGGCCTTGGCCATATCTCCGAGTTGCCGGCGTCGTCACGTCCGGCGGAGTGCTGCCCCGGGCGGGCTCCTGTCGACGAGGTGCTCGGGCATCCCGGGATTGCGGCAGATCCCGGGGTCGGAGGCTTCGCTTTCTGGATGATGGCCGCGATGACTCGATCCTCGCCCTTCGGGCACCCGTTCCTGCTCGGCTTCGACGAGATCGAGCAGGCCCTCGACCGGGTCTCCAAGGCCGCCAACGACGGCTACCCGCCCTACAACATCGAGCGCCTGCCCCGGACAGAGAGCGAGCCCGAGCGCCTGCGGATCACCCTGGCGGTGGCCGGCTTCACCCGCGATCAGCTGGACGTGATGCTGGAGGAGAGCCAGCTCGTCGTGCGCGGCCGGCAGGTCGACGAGCGCGAGCGGCACTTCCTGCACCGCGGCATCGCGGCGCGGCAGTTCCAGCGGGCCTTCCTGCTCGCGGACGGCATGGAGGTCCTCGGCGCCGACCTCGCCAACGGCCTCCTGTCGATCGATCTGGTCCGGCCGGAGCCGGACCGCATCGTGCGCAAGATCGATATCGGCGCCCGCGGCTGACGCCGACCGATTGATTGGCCGGCGCGGATCCCCACATCAGGGTGGAGCCGCCGGTGCCTTCAGGATCGGCGGTCGACGCTCTGCCACCCTAGGAGGGCTTTATGACCGATCTGAATCCGTCTCCCCTGACCCCCGCCGATCTCGATCCGGCCGATTTCCAGCCGGCCGATCTCGCGGCTCTGGGCGAGGGGCACATCGCCTACGTCCGGCCGATCCGGTCCGACGAGGTCCGCCGCTTCTTCCCGCAGGCCCCCGAGCTGACGCCCGGCCTTGACCTGTTCGCCCTGCTCTCGGCGAGCGGCGCGCCGATTATGCTCGCCGATTCGCGGGACGTCGTGCTGGCCAACGCCGCCGCGCACGACCTGCAGCCCGTCAGCCTGCACTGATCCTTCACTCACTGGCCTGACCGGGGAATCGGTCAGGCGATCTCGGCCACCGCCGCCACGAGCCGCGCGATGTCCTGCGGCCGCGACAGGCGGTGGTCGCCGTCGGCGATCAGCGTCAGCACGGTTCCCTCGGCCGGCAGACGGTCGATCGTCTTCAAGGCGTGCGTGTAGGGGACGTCGGTGTCCCGCATGCCCTGGAGGACGTGCACCGGGCAGCCCGGATCGACCTGGCCGCCCAGCATGCAGTGTCGGCGGCCGTCGTCGATCAGGGCCCGCGTGATCGGGTCCGGCTCCGGTGCGTAGTCGCTGGGCTTCCGGAGGACGCCGTCTCGGATCAGCATGGCGCGCGCCGCCTCGCTGAGGCGGTTCCAGATCAGCTCCTCGGTGAAGTCGAGGGCCGGCGCGATGAGCACCAGCCCCGCCGTGGCCTCCCCGCGCGCGGCCCGGTCGCGGGCCGCCAGGCAGGCGATCCAGCCGCCCATCGACGAGCCGACGAGCACCGGCGCCTCCGTCACGTAGGCCGCCAGGACCGCCTGCGCGTCCTCGAGCCACGACGAGATGGTGCAGTCCGTGAAGGTGCCGCCCGAGGCACCGTGCGCGGCGTAGTCGAACCGCACGAGCGCCCGGCCCGTCCGTTCGGCCCAGGCATCGAGCGCCGTCGCCTTGGTCGCGGTCATGTCGGAGCGAAAGCCGCCGAGCCAGACCACCGGCGGCCCGCCGCCCGCGCGCACCCGCACGGCGATGCGGCGGGCCGCGTCGCCGGTGCCGACGGTCAGGAACTCGGGGGCCGTATCCGTCATCGTTCTCTCCGGTATCCCTGTCTCGACATGGAAGAAGTCCGGTCCTGAACGGTTCGGCTTCAACTCTCGTTTACCGGACCGTAAAGCCCGGCGGCGATGCTGGATCAATGGCAGCGAGCATTTGGCAGATACCGGCCGGGGGCCTGCGCGTCCTCGCCGAGGGCCCGCGAACGGGCGATGGACCCCACGCCCTGTCGGGTTTCCCGGCGGAGGTCGGGGCGCTGGCCGGCGCCCGCATCCTGCAGATCATCCCCGAACTCGACGCGGGCGGCGCCGAGCGGACCACCGTCGACGTCGCGGGCGGCCTCGCGGCCGTGGGCGCCCGCGCCCTGGTGGCGACCGAGGGCGGACGGCTCGTCGGCGAGTTGCAGGCCAAGGGCGGGCACTGGCTCCGATTCCCGGCCGCGTCGAAGAACCCGGCGTCGATGGCGGTGAACGTCCTGCGGCTGATGGCGCTCTGCCGCCGCGAGAAGGTGCAGATCATCCACGCCCGCTCCCGCGCGCCCGCCTGGGTCGCCCTCGGGGCGGCGCGCCGGCTCGGGCTCCCGTTCGTGACCACCTATCACGGCAGCTATTCCGGCCGGACCGGGGTGAAGGTCCTCTACAACTCGATCATGGCCCGCGGCGACGTGGTGATCGCCAACTCGCACTACACCGCGGACCTGATCCACCGGCTGCATGCCGAGCAGGCCGGCGACCGCGTGCGGGTCATCCATCGCGGCACCGACCTCGCGGTGTTCAACCCGGTGGCGGTCGGGGCCGCCCGGGTCGAGGCGCTGCGCCGGAGCTGGAACGTGGCGCCGCACGAGCGTGTGATCCTGCTGGCCGCCCGCCTCACGGCCTGGAAGGGCCACCGCGTGCTGATCGAGGCCGCCGCGCGGATGCGCGATCGCGGCGTCCCGGACCTGGCCGTGGTCCTCGCGGGGGATCCGCAGGGCCGCGCCGCCTACGAGCGCGAGCTCGACGCGCTGATCGCCGCGCGCGGGCTCGAGGGCATCGTCCGCCGGGTCGGCCACTGCGCCGACATGCCGGCGGCCTTCCGCGCCGCCTCGGTGGTGGCGGTGCCGTCCGTTGAGCCCGAGGCTTTCGGCCGCTCGGCCGTCGAGGCGCAGGCGCTCGGCGCACCCGTGGTCGTCTCGGATCTCGGCGCCGTGCCGGAGACGGTGCTGGCACCGCCCGAGACCCCTGCCGGCCAGCGCACCGGATGGCGCGTGCCGCCCGGCGACCCGGCCGCGCTCGCCGCCGCTCTGACCGAGGCCCTCTCCCTCGGCGCGAGCGCCCGCGACGCCCTCGGTCGGCGCAGCCGCGCGCATGTCGAGGCGCACTTCTCCCTGGAGCGGATGGTCGGCGACACGCTGGCGGTCTACGCCGAGCTGCTCGGCCGGTCGACCTGAGGGCATCGGCATCGGACTCGAATCGCGACGCGGCGGCCGATTATTTCCGGCGTCGCGATGGTAGCCGGTTGACTCTGGCCGCGGTTCCACCAACGTTGTATGTCCGGATGAGACCGGAGCGGCTGGCGGTCAGGAGATCTTCCTGAAGATCCGCCGTTTCGCCGTTGCAGCAGGAGACCTAAGCCATTCGTAGACCGATGAGAGCCATGCCGGCCCCGCAGAAGGACGGGCCGCGCGCCAACCGCGACATTCGCGGTGTGCGGGAAGTGCAGCTGATCGACGACACCGGGCAGAACCGCGGCGTCGTTCCCTTCTTCGACGCCCTCAATCTGGCCGAGGAGGCCGGTCTCGATCTCGTGGAGATCGCGCCGAACTCCGTGCCGCCCGTCTGCAAGCTGCTCGATTACGGGCGCTTCCGCTTCAACGAGCAGAAGAAGCAGAACGAGGCCCGCAAGCGGCAGAAGACCGTCGAGGTGAAGGAGATCAAGCTCCGCCCCGGCATCGACAAGCACGACTACGACACCAAGATGAAGTCGGTGCACCGCTTCTTCGAGGAGGGCGACAAGGTCAAGGTGACCCTGCGCTTCCGCGGTCGTGAGATGGCTCACCAGGATATCGGTCTGCGCCTCCTGGAGCGCGTGAAGAGCGAGACCGCCGAGATCGCCAAGGTCGAGAGCGAGCCGATGCTCGAAGGCCGGCAGATGATCATGATCCTCGCGCCGCGCTGAGCGGCCCGGATCCAGAGACGCGAGACCCGCGCCGCCTCCTCACCGGGGCGGCGTTTCGCGTTCCGAGCTCTCGAACAGCGGATCGTGAGGGGGCCATATCGCTTCCCGCTGATCACGGCACCGCCGTCTCTGCGAGCGGAGCGAAGCAACCCGGTGTCGCGCTGCGCCGAGAGACGTCCCGCTGACCTGGGTCGCTTCGCTGCGCTCGCGATGACGAGGTCGAAGCGTCGGCCGAGATTCCGACGAGCCTTCGAGACGCGCCCGATCCTTCCATGCGCGGCCACGGCAGTCTAAGGGCAGCCTATGGCCCTCGCTCCCGATGAGATCGAACGCTACGCCCGCCACCTCGTCCTCGCCGAGGTCGGCGGTCCCGGTCAGGCCCGGCTCAAGGCCGCGCGGATCCTGGTCATCGGGGCGGGCGGCCTCGGCGCGCCGCTGATCCAGTACCTCGCCGCCGCGGGGATTGGCACGATCGGCCTCGTCGACGACGACACGGTCTCCCTGTCGAATCTGCAGCGGCAGGTGATCCACGGGACGCCGGATCTCGGTCGGCCGAAGGTCGAGAGCGCGGCCGACGCGGTGGCGCGCCTCAACCCGCACGTGTCGGTCGTCCGGCACCCGTTCCGGATCGACGCGGACAACGCCGTCGACCTGATCGGCGGCTACGACCTCGTGGCGGACGGGTCCGACAATTTCGCCACGCGCTACGCGGTGTCGGACGCCTGCTTCCGGGCGCGTCGGCCACTGGTCACGGCGGCTCTGGGCCGCTTCGACGGCACGCTGACCACGATCCGGGCCCACGAGACGGGGCCCGACGGGACGCCGAACCCGACCTATCGCTGCCTCTTCCCGAACCCGCCGCCGCCGGGCAGCGTGCCCGCCTGCGCGGAGGCCGGCGTCCTCGGCGCGCTCGCCGGCGTCATGGGCTCGCTGATGGCCATGGAGGTGATCCGGGCCGTGGCGGGCTTCGGCGAGCCCCTCGTCGGGCGCCTCCTCATGGTCGACGCCCGCGCCATGCGGTTCGGGACCCTGAGCTACGGCTGGGATCCCGAGAACCCGCTCAGCGGCAGCGGCGCCTCAGCCGCCTGAGGATCCCGGCGGCATCCACGGCCCCTCCGCCTCGGCCTTGCCGAGGCAGCATTTCTTGAATTTCTTTCCCGAGCCGCAGGGGCAGGGATCGTTGCGGCCGACATCCTTGAACGGGTTGCGCTGCGGCTCGCCCGCGCCCTCCTCGGCCCAGTCGAGGGCCTCGACCGGATCGTCGAGGTAGCCGTACTGGTAGGGCCCCAGCCGGTCCCGGTCGTCCGGCTTGGTCTCTGCCTTGCGCAGGGCCTCCTTGAACCACCCGGCGTCGCTGATCTCGTCGGTGAGCCGTCCGTCGGCGCGGGCCGCGGCCGCGCGGGGCGCGAGGTCCCGGAAGCCGAGATGCGCGATCGTCTCCTCCCAGCCGACCCAGGCCGGCCCGTCCTCCACGGCGGCCTGCGCGTCGTCGAACCGGACCAGCAGGTCGTGCATCGCGGCCCGGTCGATCCGTCCCTCCAGGGTCAGGAAGGTGCAGGCGCACATCAGCGCCATGCGCGCGTGATCGTCGACCGTGCTGTCCAGGATCAGCCGGAACAGCGGCTGCGGATCGCCGTCGAACAGGCTCGCCACGACCTTGGCCAGCGTCGCCGTGACGGCGTCACCCAGCACCGCGTCGAGGGTCTCCTCGTCGTGCCGGAGCAGCCTGAGGAGCGGCGCGAGGGCGCGCGTGTCCCGGGCATGGGCCATCACGTGCAGGCCCCAGAACAGGAGGTTCGTCTCCTCCGGCGCCAGCTCGCGCCCGTCGGCGGCCGCCTCGAGCAGCGGCAGCGCCGCCTCCGCGACGGCGGCGGGATGGTTCAGGGCTTCCCGCAACGCCGCCTTCGGCCGGTACTCGGCCGACGCGAGGTCGTCGATGAGCAGGGCGATCCGGTCCATGGCGGCGCCTCAGGCCCGGAGCGTCGCGCCCGTCTTGCGGGTGACCTCGGCGACGATCCTGGCGCTGACCGCCTCGATCTCCGCGTCGGTCAGGGTCCGTTCGACGGGCTGGAGACGCACCGCGATCGCCACCGACTTCGCGCCGTCCGGCACGCCCGGCCCCTCGTAGAGGTCGAACACGTCGACGCCCGTCACCAGCTTGCGCTCGGCGTTCTGGGCGGCCTTGATGATGTCGCCCGCCGGCACGTCGCGGCCGACCACGAAGGCGAAGTCCCGCGACAGCGGCTGGAATTCCGACAGCGCCAGGGCGGCCTTGGCCTTGGTCGGCTTGAGCTTGGGCAGGGGCAGGGCGTCGAGGACGATCTCGAACGCCACGAGCGTTCCCTTCAGGTCGAGAGCCTGCAGCGTCCGCGGATGCACCTCCCCGAACCAGCCGATCTCCGTCTTCGGACCGAAGCGCAGCGTGCCGGAGCGGCCGGGATGCAGCCAGGACGGGCCGCCGGGCGTGATCTGGAGGCCGCCGGTCGGCACGCCCAGGCTGCCGAGCAACGCGATGGCGTCCGCCTTGGCGTCGAAGGCGTCGACGGTCCCGGCCGTGCCGTCCCAGTGCCGTTCCGCGCCGGCCAGGGTCGCACCGCCGCGGCGGACCGCCGCCGCGCGGATGGTCTGGCCCTCCGGCACGTCGGAGGCGAAGCACTGGCCGACCTCGAACAGGGCGGCGTCCGGGTAGCCGCGGTCGGCGTTGCGCTGCGCCGCGCGCAGGAGGCCCGGCACCAGGCTCGGCCGCATGTCGGACAGCTCCGAGGCGATCGGGTTGGCCAGGACGAGGTCGGCCCCCCCGCCGCCGAACAGGACGGCGTCGTCGTGCGGCACGAACGACCACGTGACCGCCTCCATGAGGCCGCGGCTCGCCAGGGCGCGCTTGGCGAGGCGGGTCCGCTTCTGCATCACGGTGAGCAGCGGGCGGCCGATCCCGGCGAGCGGCGGCAGGGGCTCGGCCACGATCCGGTCGAGCCCGGCGATGCGGACGACCTCCTCGACGAGGTCGGCCTTGCCCTCGACGTCGGGCCGCCAGGACGGGGGCAGCACCGTCACCCGGTCCCCAGTGCCGGAGACGTGGAAGCCCAGCGTCTCGAGGATCTGCTGCATCTCGGTGCGCGGCACGTCCAGGCCGGCGAGGCGGCGGACCTCGGTCCAGGGGAACTCGATGCTGCGCTGGGATTCGGGCGGCGCGCCGGCGACGTGCGCCTCGGTCGGCGTTCCGCCGCAGAGATCGACCACCAGCCGGGTCGCGAGGTCGAGGCCGGGAAGCGTGAAGCCCGGGTCGACGCCCCGCTCGAAGCGGTAGCGCGCGTCGGTGATGATGCCCAGGCGGCGGCCCGACTGGGCGATGTTGGTCGGGTCCCACAGGGCCGACTCGATCAGCACATCCGTGGTGCCGGCGTCGCAGCCCGACGCCTCGCCGCCCATGATGCCGGCGATGGATTCGACGCCGTTCGCGTCGGCGATCACCACGGTGTCGTCCGTCAGCGTGTGGGTCCGGCCGTCGAGGGCGCGCAGGCTCTCGCCCACCCGCGCCCGCCGCACGGTCAGCGTGCCGGTGACCTTGGCGGCGTCGAAGACGTGCAGTGGCCGGCCGCGATCGAAGGTGACGTAGTTGGTGATGTCGACGAGGCTGTTGATCGGCCGCAGGCCGATGGCGCGCAGCCGCGCCTGCATCCAGGCCGGCGACGGGCCGTTCCGGACGCCGCGCACGAGCCGCAGGGCGAACATCGGGGCGAGGTGTCGGTCGGCCGGATCGAGGGCCAGCTCGACGGCGACCGGGCAGGGACCCTCGCCGCGCAGGGCCGGCAGCGTCTCGCCCTTGAGCGTGCCGAGGCCGGCCGCCGCGAGGTCGCGGGCGATGCCGTGGACGGAGGTGCAGTCCGGCCGGTTCGGCGTCAGGTTGATCTCGATGACCGGATCGTCGAGCCCGGCATAGAGCGCGTAGGCCTGGCCGACCGGCGCGTCGGTCGGGAGTTCCAGGATGCCGTCATGGTCGTCACCGAGGCCGAGTTCGGCGCCCGAGCACAGCATGCCGTGGCTCTCGACGCCGCGGATCGTGCCCACCGACAGGGTGATGTTCTTGCCCGGGACGTAGGTGCCGGGCGGCGCGAAGACCGAGACGAGGTCGGCCCGCGCGTTGGGAGCGCCGCACACCACCTGCACGGGCGCGCCCGCGCCGGTGTCGACCGTGCAGACCCGGAGCCGGTCGGCGTTCGGGTGCTGCTCGGCCGTCAGGATCCGGGCGATCACGTAGGGCTTGAGCGCGGCGGCCTTGTCCTCGACGCCCTCCACCTCCAGGCCGATCCGCGTGAGCGTCTCGGCGACGGTGTCGAGGGAGGCCTCGGTGTCGAGGTGGTCCTTGAGCCAGGAGAGGGTGAATTTCATGATGGACCTTCGAGAGCCCGGTATCGGCTCGACCGTCGGAGGAACAGGATCGCGGGGCCGTCGCCGGGGCCCGGGGGACCGCGGCGGGGCCGGGGCGGCTCAGCCCGTGAGGCCGCCCACGAGGCTCGGCACGTCGAGCGGGCGGAAGCCGTAATGGTCGAGCCAGCGGACGTCGGCCTCGAAGAATGGGCGCAGGTCCGGCATGCCGTATTTCAGCATGGCGATGCGGTCGATGCCGACGCCGAAGGCGAAGCCCTGCACGGCGTCCGGGTCGAGCCCGCAATTGCGCAGTACGTTCGGGTGAACCATCCCGCAGCCCAGGATCTCCAGCCAGTCGTCACCCTCGCCGAAGCGGATCTCGCCGCCCTTGCGCGAGCACTGGATGTCGACCTCGGCGGAGGGCTCGGTGAAGGGGAAGAAGGACGGGCGGAAGCGCATCTTCACGCCCTCCACCTCGAAGAACGCCTTGCAGAACTCCTCCAGCACCCATTTCAGGTTGGCGATGTTGGCCGCCTTGTCGATCACCAGCCCCTCGACCTGATGGAACATCGGCGTGTGGGTCTGGTCGGAATCGTGCCGGTAGGTCCGGCCCGGGATGATCACGCGGATCGGCGGCGTCTGCGCCCGCATGGTCCGCACCTGCACCGGCGAGGTGTGCGTGCGCAGCACCTTGCGCTGCCCGTCGCGGTCGGGCGCCAGGAAGAAGGTGTCGTGCATCTCGCGCGCCGGGTGGCCGGGCGGGAAGTTGAGCGCCGTGAAGTTCAGCTCGTCCGTCTCGATGTCCGGACCCTCGGCGACCGCGAAGCCCATGTCGGCGAAGATCGCGGTGATCTCGTCGATCACCTGGGAGATCGGGTGGATCCGGCCGCGCACCTCGGGGGCCTCGCGGACCGGCAGGGTGACGTCGACCCGCTCGGAGGCGAGGCGTGACTCCAGGGCGGCCTCGGCGAGCTCGGTCTTGCGCGCGGTGACGGCGCCCTGGACGCGGTCGCGCAGCCCGTTGATCAGGGGCCCGCGCTCCTTGCGCTCGTCCGGCGTCATCGACCCGAGCGTCTTCAGCAGATCCGAGACGCTGCCCTTCTTGCCGAGCGCGGCGACGCGGACCGCGTCGAGGGTGGCCTCGTCGGAGGCCGCGCTCACCTGGGCCAGGAGGTCGCGTTCCAGGGTGTCGAGATCGGTCATCGCTGTCTTCGAGCAGGGTTGGCGGAGTCGGCGGTCGGGCCGTGCTCTCGCGCGTTGCGGGCGCCGGCGCAAGCGCGGCGCGCGGGACCTCGTAAACGACGAAGGCGCGGCTCCCCGGGGGAACCGCGCCTTCCGTCCGTCTCGCCTCAGGCCTGGATCAGGCGGCCTTGGCGGTGTTCTGCGGCAGCGCGGCCTTCGCCTTCTCGACGACGGCGGCGAAGCTCGCCGGCTCGTGGATCGCGAGCTCGGACAGGGCCTTGCGGTCGACGACGATGCCGGACTTCGCCAGGCCGTCGATGAAGCGCGAGTAGGTCAGGCCGTGCTCACGGACCGCCGCGTTGAGGCGCTGGATCCAGAGGGCGCGGAACGTGCGCTTCTTGTTCTTGCGGTCGCGGTAGGCATACTGCATGCCCTTCTCGACCGCCTGCTTGGCGATGCGGATCGTATTCTTGCGCCGGCCGTAGTAGCCCTTGGCGGCCTTCAGAACCTTCTTGTGCTTCGCGTGACTGGTCACGCCGCGCTTGACGCGGGCCATCGGTTATCTCCTGGATTCGACGAAAGACAGTGGCAACGGGTGTTGAAGGACTTACCGCGCGTTCGGCAGGAAGTACTTCTTCACGTTGGCGGCATCGCCCTCGAACAGGGTCGTGGTGCCGCGCAGGTTGCGGATCTGCTTGGTCGTCCGCTTGATCATCCCGTGGCGCTTGCCGGCCTGGGCGTACATCACCTTGCCGGTGCCGGTGATCTTGAAGCGCTTCTTCGCGCCCGATTTCGTCTTCAACTTGGGCATTTGGCTCTCCGTTGCGCGAAATGATCCCGGACCGATCCGGGAGGATCGGATGAGGTTCGCGCGCTGATGCTTCTGGTGGAGCAGCACGAGCCGCCACGGCAGCCCTATCGGCCGGGCGGTTCGACGCGGGGCGGCTTATGACAGAAAGCTGACGCGGCGGCAACGCCCGCGGATCGGAGCACGAGATCGAGATCAGACGGAACGCGTCGCCGGGCTTCGGCGTATCGAGCCCTGAGACCGGGCTTCTCTGCAGGACGCCCGCGCCGGCAAGCCGGCGACGGCGGGGCAGCGGCCGTTTCGCCCGTGCTGATTCGGGGGAATTCGGGGACGGCTTGCGCGCCGCACAAAACGGCGAGGGACAGCGGGTGCGCCAGGAACCATAACCTTAGCCGTCGGTTTCATTCATGTCCCGCTCAGGCCGGCAGGGTTAGACCCCCCGTCAAATTGGCCAACCAGGAGACACTTCGTGCGCATTGCCCAGATCGCTCCGTTGTCGGAGGCCGTCCCTCCGAAGTTCTACGGCGGCACCGAGCGCGTCGTCAGCTGGATTACAGAGGAACTGGTTCGCCAGGGCCACGAAGTCACGCTGTTCGCGAGCGGTGACTCCGAGACGACTGCCAAGCTCGCGGCCTGCACGCCCGAGGGCCTGCGCCTGCTCGGCTACCGGGATCACACGGCCAGCCACCTGGCGATGCTGCATCAGGTGCACCGCCGCGCGCACGAGTTCGACATCCTGCACTTCCACATCGACCTGCTTCAGTACCCGATGTTCGAGGATCTGAACCACAAGTGCATCACCACGATGCACGGTCGCCTCGACGTGCCGGACTTCATGCCGGTCTACCGCACCTTCACGGGCATGCCGCTGGTCTCGATCTCCGACAACCAGCGCCTGCCCATGCCGCCGACCTCCAACTGGCTGGCGACGATCCATCACGGCCTGCCGGCCGAGAACTGCCCGTACTACCCGGAGGCCAAGGGCGGCTACCTCGCCTTCCTCGGCCGGATCTCGCCCGAGAAGCGGCCCGACCGCGCGATCGAGATGGCGATCCGCTCCGGCACGCCCCTCAAGATCGCCGCCAAGGTCGACAAGGCCGATCAGGATTACTGGGACGAGGTCATCGAGCCGATGATCCACCACCCGCTGATCGAGTACATCGGCGAGATCAACGAGGAGCAGAAGAAGGACTTCCTCGGCAACGCCCTGGCGCTCGCCTTCCCGATCGACTGGCCGGAGCCCTTCGGCCTCGTGATGATCGAGGCGATGTCGGCCGGCACCCCGGTGATCGCGTTCCGCAACGGCTCCGTGCCGGAGGTCATCAAGGACGGCGTCGGCGGCGTTCTCTGCGAGAACATGGACGACGCCGTGGCCGCGGTCGCCAAGGTGAAGACCATGAGCCGCGCCGGCGTGCGCCGCCACTTCGAGAGCGCCTTCACCGCCGAGTGCATGGTGAAGAAGTACGTCGCCGCCTACGAGGACCTGCTCGCCCGCGGCGCCGACGTGATCAAGCTGCCGAAGTCCGGCTTCATGCCGCAGTACGGCGAGGTTAACGGCTCCGCGCGTCCGGCGATCCCGGTCGCCGCCATGCCGGCCTGAAAACCGGCACCGGGCTTGCGAGGCGGGGCCGGCTCGGCCTAGCGTCTTAAAGGCGACTCATCCGTAGGGTGAACAGGGGCTGCTGCATCGAAGGGATGCAGCAGCCCTCTCGATTCGCACCCCTCACTTGCACCCGGAGATGCCCTGCATGGCGGCGGACAACACGGCAGCGGCCCACGATGCGAAGGCCCGGACCGCGGCGAGCGCCGGAAGCGTGGCGCACGGATTCCAGGACGCGGACGACGTCCTCCCGACCTACCACATCGAGGCGCAGACCTCCCTGGTCGAGCGGCCGCTGCGCTCGCTGAAGTTCGGCGAGGCCTTCGGCGTCCTCGATTCCTACGGCGACATCGGCGTCCAGCCCGGGCCGGAAGGCCTCTATTACCAGGACACGCGCTACCTCTCGCGCCTGGAGGTGACGGTCGAGGGCCAGCGCCCGCTGATGCTCTCCTCGGTGATGCAGGACGATAACGGCGCGCTCAGCGTCGACATGACGACGCCCGACATTCGCATCGACGCCCACGACGAGACCTCGATCCCCCGCGAGACGATCGCGATCGAGCGCACCAAGTTCCTGTTCCGCGGCGCCTGCTACGACCGGATCGGCCTCCGCTCCTACGATTCGAAGCACCGGCGCCTGCGCATCGCCGTCACCTTCGACGCGGATTTCCGCGACCTTTTCGAGGTTCGCGGGACAGACCGCCAGGAGCGCGGCAAGCGCGGCGTCCTCGTGGCGAGCGACCGCGAGGTGCAGTTCCGCTACGTCGGCCTGGACGAGATTGTCCGGACGACCGCCCTGCATTTCGGCCCGAAGCCCGATTCGATCGAGCCCGGCAAGGTGGTGTTCGACGTGTCGCTCCCGCCGGAGGGCCGGACCTCCCTGTTCATCCGCGTCACCTTCGAGGCGCATCGGGCCTTCACCAAGCCCCCGACCGACACGATGGTCGGCGAGGACGCGGCCGCCAAGCTGACGCTCGCCGCCAATGCCGGCGGTGCCCGGCGCGAGCCGAAGGATCTCGGCGAGGGGACGATCTTCGCCCGCGCCTACCGCGATTCGCGGCGCGACCTGCGGGCGCTGACGGCGGGCATCACCACGATCATCTCGTCGAACGACCAGTTCAACGAGGGGCTGTGCCGGGCGACCGCCGACCTCTACATGCTCGCGAGCCGAACCCCCGAGGGCATCTACCCCTTCGCCGGCATCCCCTGGTACTCCACGGTGTTCGGGCGCGACGGCATCATCACCGCGATGATGGCGCTCTGGATCGACCCGAAATTTGCCCGGGGCGTGCTGCGCTACCTCGCCTCGACCCAGGCCAAGGCGGTCGATCCGGCCGCCGACGCGCAGCCCGGCAAGGTCCTCCACGAGACCCGGCGCGGCGAGATGGCGATGCTCGGCGAGGTGCCGTTCCGGCACTATTACGGCACCATCGACGGCACGCCGCTCTTCGTGATGCTGGCCTGGGAGTACTACGCGGTCACGGGCGACCTCGAGACCGTGCGGGCGATCTGGCCGGCCCTCGAACTCGCGCTCGAATGGATGGACCGCTACGGCGACCGCGACGGCGACGGCTTCGTCGAGTACGCCCGCGACACCGACAAGGGTCTCGAGAACCAGGGCTGGAAGGACAGCCACGACTCGATCTTCCACACCGACGGTCACCTGGCCAAGGGCCCGATCGCCCTCTGCGAGGTGCAGGGCTACGTCTACGCCGCCAAGAACGGCATGGCGAAGCTCGCGGCGCTCCTCGGCCACGACCCGATGGCGGAGCGCCTCACCCAGGAGGCGGCGAGCCTGCGCGAGCGGTTCGACGCGGCGTTCTGGAACGAGGAGATCGGCACCTACGCGCTGGCGCTCGACGGCGCGAAGAAGCAGTGCGCGGTGCGCTCCTCCAATGCCGGCCACGCCCTGTTCACCGGCATCGCCAAGGCGGAACGGGCGGCGCGGGTCGCCGAGACGCTGCTGTGCAAGGACGGCTTCAACGGCTGGGGCGTGCGCACGATCGCCAAGGGCGAGGCGCGCTACAACCCGATGTCCTACCACAACGGCTCGATCTGGCCGCATGACAACGCGCTGATCGCGATGGGTCTGGCGCGCTACGACCGCAAGCACGAGGCCGCGCGCATCTTCCAGGGGATGTTCGACACCTCGCTCTATCAGGACCAGAAGCGGCTGCCGGAGCTGTTCTGCGGCTTCATGCGCCGCAAGCAGCGCGGCCCGGTCTCGTACCCGGTCGCCTGCAGCCCGCAGGCCTGGGCGGCGGCGGCGCCGTTCGCGTTCCTGGCCGCCTGCCTCGGCCTCGAACTCGACCACGAGCGCAACCGCGTCCGGCTCAAGAACCCGATCCTGCCGGGCTTCCTCGACGGGGTGACGCTCTACAACGTCAAGCTCGGCGGCTCGCGCCTGGACATACGGTTCCAGCGCTACGACGACGACGTCACCGTGTCTGTGCAGCGCCGCCACGGCGACGTGCAGGTCGTGGTGACCAAGTAGAGCCCGGGACGGGAGTTCAGAGGCGGCCCGCTTCGGGTTAAGCGGGCCGCGCGGCACGTCGCGCCGCCGAGGACGGGTTCATGCCGGCAGATCATCACACCCCCGACGCGGCCCTGCGCCTCGCGCAGGACCTGATCCGTTGCCCGTCCGTGACGCCGGAGGATCGGGGCGCCCTCGACGTCGTCGCCGACGCGCTCCGGCCGGCCGGCTTCGCGATCGAGCGGCCGGTCTTCTCGGAGCCGGGCTATCCCGACACGCCGAACCTCTACGCCCGTATCGGGCGGGACGGTCCGTGCCTCGTCTTCGCCGGCCACACCGACGTCGTGCCGGAGGGCGAGGGCGCGTGGCGCCACGATCCCTTCGCGGGCGCCGTGGCCGACGGGATGCTGTACGGCCGGGGAGCGGCCGACATGAAGGGCGGCGTCGCCTGCATGCTCGCGGCGACCCTCGCCTTCCTCGACCGGCGCGGCGCCGATTTCGGCGGCTCCATCGCGTTCCTGATCACCGGCGACGAGGAGGGACCGGCGGTCAACGGCACCGTGAAGCTCCTCGACTGGGCGCGGCGCCGGGGCGAGCGGTTCGACCACTGCGTCCTCGGGGAGCCGACCAATCCGGGCCGGCTCGGCGAGATGATCAAGATCGGCCGGCGCGGCTCGCTGACCGGCAAGCTCACCGTGCTCGGACGGCAGGGCCACGTCGCCTACCCGCACAAGGCCGAGAACCCGATCCCGGGCCTGCTGCGCCTCGCCTCGGCGCTGGTCGCCGAGCCGCTGGATCGCGGGACGGCGCATTTCGACGCCTCGAACCTCGAGTTCACCACGATCGACGTCGGCAACCCGGCTACCAACGTCATCCCGGCGACCGCGCGGGCGACCTTCAATATCCGCTTCAACGACGATTGGACGGCCGAGAGCCTGGGCGCCGAGATCCGCCGGCGCCTGGAGCAGGTGGCCGGGAACGCGGTGCGCTTCAGCCTCGACCTTCAGCCCTCGAACGCGCCGGCCTTCCTGACGCGGCCGGACGCCTTCGTGACGCTGGTCGCGGAGGCGATCCGTGCCGAGACCGGCTTGACCCCCACGCTCTCCACGACGGGCGGCACGTCGGATGCCCGCTTCATCAAGGATGCCTGCCCGGTGATCGAGTTTGGCCTCGTCGGCGAGACCATGCACCAGACCGACGAGTGCGTGGCGGTCGCCGACCTGGAGCGGCTGGCCGCGATCTACGGGCGCGTGCTCGACGCCTACTTCCCCGGTTCGTAGTCGACGCCCACGAAGGTCAGCCCGGCGGCCGGGGCCAGCGGCCCGCACCGGCGCTTGTCGCCCGAGGCGAGGATCTCGGCGACGTCGTCCGCCGAGAGGCGGCGGCAGCCGGCGAGCATCAGCGTGCCGACCATCGCCCGCACCTGATGGTGCAGGAACGAGCGCGCCGACGTCGCCACCACGATCTCGTCGTGGAGCGCCATCGGCGCGCGGGCGACGTCGAGCTGCTCCAGCGTGCGGATCGGGCTGTTCGCCTGGCACTCGGCGGCCCGGAAGGCCGAGAAGTCGTGGCGGCCGACGAGGCGCTGGGCGGCTTCGTGCATCCGATCCGCGTCGAGGGTCCACGGCACGTGCCAGACATGGGCGCGCGTCAGCGCCGCGGGGCTGCGCCGATTGAGGATGCGGTAGCGGTAGTGCCGGCGGATCGCCGAGTGGCGGGCGTCGAAGCTCTCCGGCACGGTCTCGGCGGACAGGATCGCCACCGGCTGCGGCCGCAGATGGGCGTTCAGCGCGTCCCGCACCGTGTCGGTCCGCCAGTCCTTGGCGAGGTCGAGATGGGCGACCTGATGGATCGCGTGCACGCCGGCATCGGTCCGGCCCGCGCAGGTGAGCCGGGCGTCCTCGCCGGAGAAGCGTGTGACCGCCGCCTCGATCGCGCCCTGGACCGTGGGATCGTCCGCCTGCCGCTGCCAGCCGCAGAACGGACCGCCGTCGTACTCGATGACGAGCTTGTAGCGGGGCATCAGCCGGCCCCCTCGAGGTCGCTCGAGGGCGCTCCGAGGTCCGATCTCGCGATATGCGACAAAACTTCGGAATGATGTGTGCGCGATCGTCTTTGCGAGCGTAGCGAAGCAATCCAGTGTCGCGCCGAGCCTCGCCAGGGGGCGCTGCCCTGGGTCGCTTCGCTGCGCTCGCGATGATTGGTCGGCCCGCGTGCCGAATGCCGTGAACGGGCGACGCGCATCAGCCGAGGCGGGCGCCGGGCGTCAGGCGGGCGCCGCGGACGAACTCGGCCCCGCTGGCGCTGCCGCCCTTCCCGGCGCGGCGCAGCTCCAGGAGCCGGACGGCGCCGTCCCCGCAGGCGACGGTGCCTTCGGAATCGGTCAGCGTGCCCGGCGCGCCCGAACCCTCTGCCGGGGCGGCGCGGAGCACCTTCACGCGCTCGGAGCCCTTGCCGAGATCGACCTCGAAGAAGGCGCCGGGGAACGGCGACAGCCCGTTGATCCGGTTGGCGACTTCAGCCGCCGGCCGCGACCAGTCGATCCGCGCCTCGTCGTTGGTGATCTTGTGGGCGTAGACGATTCCGTCCTCCGGCTGCGGCGCGAAGGTCAGCGTGCCCGCGTCGAGCGCCACGAGGGCCCGCGCCATCAGATCGGCGCCGAGGGGCATGAGCGCGTCGTGAAGGGCGCCCGCCGTCATGCCCGGCGTGATCGGCAGACGCGCCTCGAGGGCGACCGGGCCGGTGTCGAGGCCGGCCTCCATCCGCATGACGCCGACGCCGCTCTCCGCATCGCCCGCCATCACGGCGCGCTGGATCGGCGCCGCGCCGCGCCAGCGCGGAAGCAGGGATCCGTGCAGGTTGAGGCAGCCGTGCCGGGGTGCGTCGAGGATCGCCTGCGGCAGCAGCATCCCGTAGGCCACGACCACCGCAACGTCCGCCCGGTGCGCCGCGAAGGTCTCGGCGGCTTCGGGCGTGCGGAGCGTCGCGGGCGTCAGGACCGGCGCGCCGAGCGTATCGGCCAGCGCGTGGACCGGGGAGGGGCGCAGGCTCATGCCGCGGCCGGCCCTGGCGGGCGCGCGGGTGTAGACCGCCGCGATCTCGTGCCCGTCCTGCGCGAGCCGCGCCAGCGTCGGTACCGCGAAGTCCGGCGTGCCCATGAAGACGACGCGCATGGCCGGGTCAGGCCGCGTCGCGCTTGGCCGCCTTGGTAAACTTCTTGATCACCCGGTCGCGCTTCAGCTTCGACAGGTGATCGATGAACAGCACGCCGTTCAGGTGGTCGATCTCGTGCTGGATGCAGGTCGAGAGCAGGCCGTCGGCCTCGATCTCCTGCTCCTTGCCGTCGAGGTCGCGGAATTTCACGCGCACCCGGTCCGGGCGCTCGACCTCGGCGTAGTAGTCCGGGATCGACAGGCAGCCCTCGTCGTAGACCCGCTTCTCCTCGGACGACCAGACGATCTCGGGATCGATGAAGACCCGCGCGTCGCGGACGCCTTCCTCCTTCGACGTGTCGATCGTCACGACGCGCTTCGCCACGCCGATCTGGATCGCCGCCAGCCCGACGCCGGGGGCGTCGTACATCGTCTCGAACATGTCGGCGACGAGGGTCCGGATCTCGGCGGTGATCGGACCGACCGGCTCGGAGCCCAGGCGCAGGACGGGATCGGGAAGGATGACGAGCGGGCGGATGGTCATGGCGGGAACCGGCAGGGAAGGCGCCGGGACGGGTCCGGGCTCACCGTCGAATAGGATGCGGCCGAGGACCGGTCAAATACCGGTTCGCGGCCTGTCGCCGGCCTCTCAGAACGCCGTCCGGCTGCGGATCGCCGCCGAGAGCGTGCCCTCGTCGAGGTAGTCGAGCTCGCCGCCGACCGGCACGCCGTGGGCGAGGCGCGTGACCTTCACGTCGCAGTGCCGGATCGATTCCGTGACGTAGTGGGCGGTGGTCTGGCCGTCGACGGTGGCGTTGAGCGCCAGGATGACCTCGGTCACCTCGGGCCGGGCCACGCGCTCCACGAGGCTCGCGAGGTTCAGGTGCTCCGGACGGACGCCGTCCAGCGCCGAGAGGACGCCGCCGAGCACGTGGTAGCGCGCCTTCACGGCTCCGGACCGCTCCAGCGCCCAGAGGTCGGACACGTCCTCCACCACCACGAGCGTGGTCGGATCGCGCTCGGCGTCCCGGCAGATCGTGCACGGGTCCGAGGTGTCGACGTTCCCGCAACTCGTGCACACGATGATGCGGTCGGCCGCCACACGCATCGCGTCGGCGAGCGGCCCGAGGAGCGTGTCGCGCTTCTTGATGAGCTGCAGGGCGGCCCGCCGCGCCGAGCGCGGTCCGAGGCCCGGCATGCGGGCGAGGAGCTGGATCAGGCGCTCGATCTCGGGGCCGGCGACGGCTTGGGGCATCGTGCCTCTGGGGCGGGGAAGGGGCTGCGGATCGGGACGGGCATAGACGGCGCCGGGCGCCGCGCAAGGGTCCGCGCGCCGATGCGGTCCATCGTATGTGGTATATGGGTATTCCGACGCCGCTTCGCCGGTGGCATTATGCTGCACGACGAACGGAACTGCTTACAGACCTGGGTTCCTGAGTCCACGACTGTGGTCTAACCTGTTTGTACACGTTGCGGGCTCCCGGCGGAGCCCATTATGACAGCGAAGCTTCGCCGCCTACGCGAGCGTGGGATGGCGAGCGGCCGGGAACGGAGAACCTGCGTGCGGCGGTCCTGTACGACCGCACGGACGTCTCCCGGGCAAATCCGGACGGCGGTGCCGTCCGGCTCAGTCGCGTCGACGGTCGAACAGGGGCCCGGGAGATACGATCATGTCCAACATCGGTGATCACAACGCGGCCCACGGCGCCGAGGTGGCGGGCTTCCGCGACCTCAAGGCCGTCCACTGGAATTTCGAGGCCCCGCGCCTCTACGAGGAGGCCCTGTCCCGCAAGGAGGCGCAGCTCGCCCGCGGCGGCGCCCTCGTCGCCACCACCGGCAGCCATACCGGCCGCTCGCCCAAGGACAAGTTCGTGGTGCGCGACGCCGGCACCGAGAACGAGGTCTGGTGGGACAACAACGGCGCGATCACGCCCGAGCAGTTCGAGACCCTGCGCCAGGACTTCCTGAAGCACGCCGAGGGCAAGGAGCTGTTCGCCCAGGACCTCTACGGCGGCGCCGATCCGGCCTACCGGGTCAAGGCCCGGGTCTTCACCGAGTTCGCGTGGCACTCGCTGTTCATCCGCAACCTGCTGATCCGCCCGGACCGCTCCGAGATCGCGTCCTACGTGCCGGACATGACGATCATCGACCTGCCGAGCTTCCAGGCCGATCCCGCCCGGCACGGCTGCCGGTCCAAGACCGTGATCGCCATCGACTTCTCGAAGAAGCTCGTGCTGATCGGCGGCTCCGCCTACGCGGGCGAGATGAAGAAGTCGGTCTTCACCTACCTGAACTACATCCTGCCCGGCCAGGGCGTGATGCCGATGCACTGCTCGGCCAACGCGGCGCTCGATGCCGAGGGCGGCTCGGCGATCTTCTTCGGCCTCTCGGGCACCGGCAAGACGACGCTGTCGAACGACAGCTCCCGCCAGCTGCTGGGCGACGACGAGCACGGCTGGTCGAACGAGGGCATCTTCAACTTCGAGGGCGGCTGCTACGCCAAGACCATCCGCCTCTCGCGCAACGCCGAGCCGGAGATCTACGCCACCACCGAGCGCTTCGGCACGGTGATGGAGAACGTGATCATCGATCCGGTCACCCGCGCGCCGGATTTCGACGACGCGTCGCTCACCGAGAATACCCGCTGCGCCTACCCGCTGGACTTCATCGCCAACGCCAGCGCCTCCGGCCGGGCCGGGCATCCGAAGAACATCGTCATGCTGACCTGCGACGCCTTCGGGGTGATGCCGCCGATCGCCAGGCTCACCGGCGCCGAGGCGATGTACCACTTCCTCTCGGGCTACACCGCCAAGGTGGCCGGCACCGAGCGCGGCCTGACCGGGCCCGAGGCGACCTTCTCGACCTGCTTCGGCGCGCCGTTCATGCCGCGACACCCGAGCACCTACGGCAACCTGCTGCGCGACCTCATCGCCAAGCACAGCGTCGATTGCTGGCTGGTCAACACGGGCTGGACCGGCGGCGGCGTCGGCACCGGCCGGCGGATGCCGATCCGCGTGACGCGCCGCCTGCTGAGCGCCGCCCTGGACGGCTCGCTGGCGCAGGCCGAGTTCCGCCGCGACCCGTATTTCGGCTTCGCGGTGCCGGTCTCGGTTCCGGGCGTCGAGCCGCACATCCTTACCCCGGTGAAGACCTGGGCCAACAAGGGCGCCTTCGTGGAGACGGCGGCGCGGCTCGTGAAGATGTTCGACGACAACTTCAAGCGGTTCGAGGCCCATGTCGACGCCGACGTGCGCGCCGCCGGGCCGACCGCGCAGGCGATCGCGGCGTAAACCGAGAGCGGGCGGCCCGCGGGCCGCCCCATTCGTCTTTGCGAGCGGAGCAAAGCAATCCAGTTGCGCCACGCTTGCGAGCGTCGCGCTGCCCTGGGTTGCTTCGCTCCGCTCGCAAGGACGGTTCGGACGTCTCGTCCGAACGGATCCCTAGAACGGCAGCTTCATGCCCGGCGGCAGGGGCAGGCCCTTGGTCAGCTCGGCCATGCGCTCCTGCATGGTCGCTTCGGCCTTGCCGCGGGCGTCGTTGCAGGCCGCGACGATCAGGTCCTCAAGGATCTCGCGCTCGTCCGCGACCATCAGCGAGGGGTCGATGCTGACGCCCTTCATCTGGCCCTTGGCGCTCATGGTGACCCGGACCGAGCCGCCGCCGGAGGCGCCGGTCACCTCGATCTCGTCCATCTCGGACTGCAGGTTGGCCATCTTCTCCTGCATGGCCTGAGCCTGCTTCATGATGCCCATCAGGTCGCGCATGCGGCTCTCTTTCCGTTTCCTCGTCTGATCTGGGTATGGCGCGGCCCGGGCGCCACCGTGCGTCAGGCGTCGTCGTCCTCGACCTCGCCGACCCGCGCGGCGTCGCCTTCCCCGAGGATCTCCTGCTCGGCGGAGGGCAGGGCCTCGAGCGCGGTCTCGCGAACGTCGACGATCTCGGCCCCGGGGAAGCGCGTCAGGACCTCGCGCACGAACGGGTCGGCGGCGGCGTTCTCCCGGCGGGTCTCGGTCGCGGCGCGGGCGGCCGCGTCGAGGGTCGGGGCGCCCTCGTCCTTCGACAGCGCCACCACCCAGCGCCGCCCGGTCCAGCGCTCGATGGCGGCGGCGATGTCGTTGGCGAGGCTCGACCGGCCGCCGGAGGCGAGGCGGAACTCGATCCGGCCCTCCTCGAAGCGCACCAGGTGGACGTCGCGCTCCAGCGCGGTCCGCAGCAGGATGTCCCGGTTGGCGTCGGCCAGCGCGATCAGGTCCTCGAACCGCCCGAGACGCGGCGTCGGCGGTGCCGCGGGCGCCGGCCTCGGCGCGGGCGCACCGACGGGGGCGCTGATCGGGACGCTCGCCGGCGCGTTCACCGCGACGGGCGCGGCCAGGGGCGCCGCGACCGGGGCGGGCTCTGGCGCGACCGTGCGGGGTGCCGCGGGGGGCGCCCCCGGACCCCCCCC
>NZ_JBKFBI010000078.1:0-27124 GCF_053346095.1 Methylobacterium sp. A52T
GGACCCGCCGCCGCGCAGGTCGGGAATCGGCGGCAGGGGCGGCCGGCCCGACGCGGACGGGGCCTCGTCCGCGGGCGCGGCGGCGGCCTCGGCCCGGAGTTGGCGCAGCGCCTCGTCGGGTGTGGGCAGGTCGGCCGCGTAGGCGAGGCGCACGATCGCCATCTCGGCAGCCGCGAGTGGCCGGGGCGCCGCCTGGACCTCGGGGATCGCCTTCAGCAGGATCTGCCACGCCCGCGACAGGGCGCGGATCGAGAGCTTCTCGGCGAACGCGGCGCCGCGGACGCGCTCGGTCTCGCTGAGCGTCGGGTCGGCGGCGGCTTCCGGCACCACCTTGAGCCGTGTCACGAGGTGCGTGAAGGCCGCGAGATCCGAGAGCACGACCGACGGGTCCGCGCCGGAATCGTACTGCGCCCGCAGCTCGGCGAAGGCGGCCGGCACCGCGCCGCGCATGACCGCCTCGAACAGGTCGAGGATCCGGGCGCGGTCGGCGAGGCCCAGCATGTCGCGCACGCTCTGCGCCGTGATCGTGCCGGCGCCGTGGGCGATCGCCTGATCGAGCAGCGAGAGCGCGTCGCGCACCGACCCTTCCGCGGCGCGCACGATGGCGCCCAGCGCCTCGTCCTCGACGGTGACACCCTCGGCCGCGCAGACCTTCGCGAGATGCGCGTGCAGGGTCGGCGCCTCGACCCGGCGCAGGTCGAAGCGCTGGCAGCGGGACAGGATCGTCACCGGGACCTTGCGGATCTCCGTGGTGGCGAACACGAACTTCGCGTGCGGCGGCGGCTCCTCCAGCGTCTTCAGGAAGGCGTTGAACGCCTTCTCGGAGAGCATGTGGACCTCGTCGACGATGTAGACCTTGTAGCGCGCCGAGACCGGCCCGTAGCGGATGCCGTCGATGATCGCCCGGACGTCGTCGATGCCGGTATGCGAGGCGGCGTCCATCTCCAGCACGTCCATGTGCCGGGATTCCATGATCGCCGCGCAGTGGAGGCCGAGTTCCGGCATCGACACGGTCGGGCCGGTGTCGGGCTGTCCGGCGCGGGCGTAGTTGAGGCCGCGGGCCAGGATGCGGGCCGTCGTGGTCTTGCCGACGCCGCGGACGCCGGTGAGCATCCAGGCCTGCGGGATGCGGTTGGCCGCGAACCCGTTGGCGAGGGTCCGCACCATCGCGTCCTGGCCGATCAGGTCGCCGAAATTGGTGGGGCGGTACTTGCGCGCGAGCACCCGGTAGGGCGTCGCCGCGGCGGGGGGCGCTGGAAACCCGGGCAGGCCCGGCTCGTCGTCAGGCGTGCCGGTCGTAGCGTCCATGCCGTGTCTGGGTCAGGCTGCCGCGCGCCGTGGAATGAGGTGGGAGGCTGGACGAAGACCCGCTCGGTCTCGTTAGGGCTGCTTCCTTCCGGACCTGACCCGGTTGGCGAGTGAAACGTCCCTCGCCAACCCCCCGCCGGCTATATGGCCGGGCCTCGGCCCGAACGCAAGCGCTGCCGAAGCGCAGCCTCACTCGGCCTTGCGCTTCACGATGGCCAGGGTCTTCGGATCGAGCTTCAGGTCGAACTGCTTGCCGCTCGCGTCGATCGCGTCGTCGACCTCGATCATGCCGTCGTCGAGCTCGATCTCCTTCCACTTGGTGAAGCCCTCCTGCTTGAGCATGGCCTCGACCTTGGCCTGCTGATCGGGCGGAAGCTTCTCGTCGGCGCGGGCGGCGAGGCCGGTCCCGGCGATCAAGGTCAGGGCGAGAAGGGACGTGGTCAGGCGCATGGCTGTCTCCGATCCGGCAATTGTTTCCGGCTGTGAACAGGCGTGTCGCGGCGGAGTTCCATGGTGGCGATCCCCTTGAGCCGCCCCCGAATCTGCCGCACATCTTGGCGGTATCGGAACGCGGCGGCGAGGACACTGCACGGATGGTCACCCGCGTCGCCACCGTGGCCTTCGAGGGCATCGAGGCGCGGGCGGTGGACGTGCAGGTCCAGATCGTCCCCGGCTCGGTGGTGTTCACCGTCGTCGGTCTGCCCGACAAGGCGGTGGCGGAATCGCGCGAGCGGGTCCGCGGCGCGCTGATCGCTTCGGGGCTGGCGCTGCCGGCCAAGCGCATCACGGTGAACCTCGCGCCGGCGGACCTTCCCAAGGAAGGCTCGCATTTCGACCTGCCGATCGCGCTGGGCGTCATGGCGGCGATCGGCGCGATCCCGGCGGACGCGCTCGCCGGCTACTGCGTGCTGGGCGAGCTCGCCCTCGACGGCAGCATCACGGCGGTGAGCGGCGTGCTGCCGGCCGCGATGGCGGCGGCCGATCGGGGGCTCGGGCTCATCTGCCCGGCGCCCACCGGGCCGGAGGCGGCCTGGGCCGGGGGCGACCTCGACGTGCTCGCGCCGCGCTCGCTGATCCAGCTCGCCAACCACTTCAAGGGCAGCCAGGTGATGGCGCGGCCGGAGCCCGCCATCGCCGCGCCGGCCGGGCCGCTGCCGGACCTCGCCGACATCAAGGGGCAGGAGGGCGCCAAGCGCGCCCTGGAGATCGCGGCCGCCGGGGGCCACAACCTGCTGATGAACGGGCCGCCCGGCTCGGGCAAGTCGATGCTGGCGGCGCGTCTTCCCTCGATCCTGCCGCCGCTCACGCCGCGCGAGCTGCTCGACATCTCCATGATCCAGTCGGTGGCGGGCGCGCTGAAGGACGGGGCGCTCTCGAATCGCCGGCCGTTCCGGCAGCCGCACCATTCCGCCTCGATGGCGGCCCTGGTGGGGGGCGGCCTCGGGGCGCGGCCCGGCGAGGTCTCCCTGGCCCATGGCGGCGTGCTGTTCCTGGACGAGCTGCCCGAATTTTCCCCGCAGGTGCTCGACAGCCTGCGCCAGCCGATGGAATCCGGGGCGGTGATGATCGCCCGGGCCAACCACCGGGTCACCTACCCGGCGCGCTTCCAGCTGGTCGCGGCGATGAACCCGTGCCGCTGCGGCCAGGGTCTCGAACCGGGCTACGCCTGCCGGCGCGGGCCGAACGCGCGCTGCATGGCGCAGTACCAGGCGCGGATCTCCGGCCCGATGCTCGACCGCATCGACCTGCGCGTCGAGGTGGCGGCGGTGACGGCCGCCGACCTGATCCTGCCGGCGCCGGCCGAGGGCTCCCGCGAGGCGGCCGCCCGGGTGTCGGCGGCCCGCGCGCTCCAGGGCGCGCGCTACGCCGCGCGCGGCCTGCCGGAATCCACCACCAACGCGACCTGTCCGGCGACGCTGATCTCGGACGTCGCGAGCCCCGACGCCGACGGGACGGCGCTGATCCGCCAGGCGGCCGAGAGCATGCGCCTCTCCGCCCGCGGCTTCCACCGGACGCTGCGCGTCGCCCGGACCCTGGCCGACCTCGACGGCGAGGCGCAGGTCCGCCGGCTCCACCTCGCCGAGGCGCTGTCGTACCGCGGCCGGGGCGACAGCGCGGCGCCCGCCGCTTGAGCGCCGGACCGCGCGGCCCGGCCGACCTGACGGTCACGATCGGCCAGCACAGCAGCGCCGGCCGCAAGGCCGCCAACCAGGATTTCAACGGCGCGCTGGTCCCGGTCCAGCCGGCGCTGGGCCTGAAGGGGATCGCGGTCGCCCTCGCCGACGGGATCAGCAGCAGCGCGGCGGGCGCGGCGGCGAGCGAGACCGCGGTCAAGAGCTTCCTCAGCGACTACTACGCCACGCCGGACACGTGGTCGGTGAAGACCTCGGCGCAGCGCGTGATCGCGGCCACGAATTCCTGGCTCTACGCCGAGACGCGGCGCGGGGCCGATCCGAACGATGCCGACCGGGGCCACGTCACGACCTTCGACGCCCTCGTGCTGAAATCCCGCGTGGCCCACCTCTTCCACGTGGGCGATGCCCGGATCTGGCGGGTGTCGGGCCGGTCGCTCGAGCAACTCACCGAGGACCACCGCGTCGTCGTCTCGGCGGCGGAATCGTATCTCGGCCGCGCCCTCGGAGCGCAGGGCCGCGTCGAGATCGACTACCACGCCGTGGGCGTCGAGGCCGGCGACACCTTCGTGCTGACGTCGGACGGCATCCACGAGCATGTCCGGCCCCGCGACATGGTGGCGGCGATCGCGCGGGCCGAGACCCTGGACGCGGCCGCGCGGGCGATTATCGACCTGGCTCTGGCGGCCGGCAGCCCGGACAACCTGACGATCCAGATCGTGCGGGTCGAGACCGTGCCGGAGGGAGAGCCGGCCGACCTCCTCGGCGAGGCCGAGGGGCTGGACCCGGCGCCGCTCCTCGACCCGCCCGCGGAGCTCGACGACTTCCGGCTGCTGCGGATCCTCCACTCCGGACCCCGGAGCCGCGTCTACCTGGCGGTCGAGGCGGAGACCGGCACCCAGGTCGCCCTGAAGGTGCTGTCGCTGGACCTGCGGGACGATCCTGCCCAGCGGAAGCGCTTCGTCATGGAGGAGTGGATCGCGCGGCGGATCGACAATCCGCACGTACTCAGGGCCCATCCCCAGGCCGGCCGCCGCAGCCACCTCTACACGGTGATGCGCTACGTCGAGGGACAGACTCTGACCCAGTGGATGCGCGACCACGCGGCGCCCGAGCTGGAGGCGGTGCGCGGGCTCGTCGAGCAGGTCGCCCGGGGCGTGCAGGCCTTCCATCGGCGGGAGATGGTCCATCAGGACCTGCGGCCCGACAACGTCCTGATCGACGCGGCCGGCACCGTCCAGATCATCGATTTCGGCGCGACCCAGGTCGCCGGGGTCGTCGAGGGCGATCCCCGGATCGACCCGGCGGAGATCCTGGGCACGGTGCAGTACACGGCGCCGGAGTGCTTCCTCGGCGCCCCGGGGACCGCCCAGTCGGACGTCTTCGCGGTCGGCGTAATGACCTACCAGATGCTGACGGGGCGGCTGCCCTACGGCGACGCTGTGCCCCGGGCCCGGACGCGCGCGGCGCAGCGGCGGCTGCGCTACGCGTCGGCGCTGACCGTGCGCCCGCTGCTGCCGGTCTGGGTCGACGGAGCGCTGCGCAGGGCCGTCCATCCCGATCCGCTGCGGCGCTACGCGACCGTGTCGGCCTTCGTCCACGACCTGCGCCACCCCAACCCGGCCTTCACGGATGGCCGGCGGGCTTCGCTCCTGGAGCGCGACCCGCTGCTGTTCTGGCGCCTGCTGTCGCTGGTGCTCGGTCTCGTCGCGCTGGTGCTCGCGGCGATCCTGATCGCCGGCCCCCGTCGCTGAGCCCCGGCTGGCGCCTCAGGGATCCAGCTCCGGGTAGCGGCGGAAGATGCCGTCCTCGTTGAACGGGATCCGGCGCTCGCTGGCGAGATAGGCGGCGAGCCGCGGGCGCCGCGCCACGGCCTCGTGGTGCTTCGCGACCTGCGGGGTACTCCGGAGGGCCGCGGCGGTCGCCTTGGGGAAGGCGTAGAGCAGGCCGTCCACGAGCTGGAACAGCGACAGGTCGGCGTAGCAGAGATCCGCGCCGACGAGGCCGCCGCCGCCGTTGGCCGCCAGCACGCGCTCGAAGTAGCCGAGATATTTCGGGATGCGCTCGCCCCGGAACTCCGCCGCCCGGCGCAGCGCCTCGGCCTTCTGCTCCGCGTAGTACAGGCCGACGCCGACGGGATGGTGGGTGTCGTGCGCCTCGTCGACCGCGTCGGCGACGGTGAGCTGGAGCTGATGGGTCCAGATCCGGTCGCGCTCCGACGGGCCCACGAGCCCGAGGCGCGGCCCGAGATAGAGCAGGATCGCGGCGCTCTGCCCGACGACGACGTCGCCGTCGCGCAGGAAGGGCGGTGCCAGGGGCGGCCGCGGATCGGCGGGGTCGGACAGGCGGTCGAGCATCGGTCCGATGCCGCCGGAATCGTCGTCCTGGCGGGCGACGTCGACGTAGTCGGCGCCCGCCTCCTCGAGGGCGAGGCGGACGAACTCGCCGCGCCCCTGGATCATCGGCCAGTAGTGGAGCTCGTAGGGCATCGCCGCCTCCGGGTCGGGGAAGGCGCAGCGACCCCGGACGGTTCCCGCTCAGTCGTTCCCGGCCGGCTCCTCCACCGAGGCCTTCTCGAGCGGCGGCTCGGCGCTGGCGACGGCCTTGCGGGCGAACATCGGCTGGAGGCGCTCGGCGAGCTGCTGGTCCAGATGCTTGACGTAGGCGCCCTTGAAATAGCGCTCACCGGTCTTCGCGCCGTAGAGGTTGTCGTGGGTCCGGATCATCGCGGCGACCTCCGGGCGGCACAGGAAGCCCGTGATGCCGACGGCCTCGTACCAGCGGCCGGCGCGCGCCTCGGCCGTCGCCTTCGGGTTCGACAGCACCGTCTCGGCGAAGCACGCGGTGGCGGCCTGCCGCAGCGGCGCCAACACCTTCTCGGCCTCCGCCGCGTTCACCTTCGGGGCGGCCGGGTGCCGGTGAGGACGCGCCTCGGCGGCCGAGACGAGCGCGAGGACGGTGAAGGTGGCGAGGATCGAAGTCTTCATACGGGCGGCCTCGTCGGGTGTCCGAACCGTGTTCAGCTCTCGCTCATGATTGCGTCGGGATCGGGGCTACCGGTTCGGTCCGGTTGTCCGATTCAGGGCGAGATCCCGACTGTTTCGCGACGGCCACAGCCGCGCTCAGCCGCGCCGCTCCGCGTTCCAGTGTCCCCGGCAGGCGAGGGCCCCGGTCGAGACCCAGGTTCCGTTACCGAAGCCGTCCGAGCCCAGGCGTCCCCGCACGTCGGCGGTGGCGGCACCGTTGGAGATCGAGCCGCGGATCGCCCCGTTCCTCGCGACGCCCCCCTCGACCACGAAGGCGGTCCCGACGAAGCGCGCCCGCCCGCGCTCGATCCGCACCGGGTAGCGATAGGCGCGGTCGCAGTTCCCCGTCTCGGTGATGATCTCGACGCTCCAGGTGCCGTCGAACCGATCGGGCAGGGCGGCCGCGCGGGGGGCGGACGCGGCGGGAAGCGTGCCGGCGAGGAGCAGGGCGACGGCGATGCGGGGTGTCATGCGGATCCGGAGTGCCGTGGGCTTCGGAGAGACCGGCGCCCCGTCAGCGCGGCGCCTGCGGCGCGGGGGTCCGCATGGCCGCACGGAGCGCCGCGTTGAGGAGGGCGAGGAGGTCGCAGCCGACATGCAGGAAGGCGGCCACGCCCGCCTGCTTCAGCGGCTCGGCCAGGTCCGTCGGCTTCCCGGCGAGGTAGACCGGTCCGGCGCCGGCCCCGGTCAGCGCCTCCGCGGTCGCGACCGCGCGCTCGGCGTAGATCCCGTCGGTGGAGCAGATGCAGGCCAGGCTCGCGCCGGACTCCCGGAACGCCGCCGCCGCCGCCTCGGCGTCGGGGAAGCCCTCGTTCGACAGAGCCTCGAGCCCGCCGGCCGCGAAGGCGTTGGCCGCGAAGGTCGCCCGGGCGTTGAAGGCCGCCACCGGGCCGAGATTGGCCAGGAACACGACGGGCCGGCGACCGGTCTTGGCGAGGAAGGCGTCCGAGGCGTCCCGCAGGGCCTCGTAGGGTTCCGCGAGGCGCTGGGACGGCAGCGCGTCGCAGGCGACGGCCGAGCCCGCGCCGAAGTTGGATCCGCGCACCGCCGCCGCGGGCGGCACGTCGAGAACCGTGACCGGCTTCTCGGGGAGGTTCGGGAACTCGCTCGCACCGGTGAGCGGCTCGCGGCGGGTCGCCACCGCCTTGGCGCGGGCCTCGCGGGTCAGCTCGATCCGCCGCTGGAGCTTGCCGACGCTGAGCGAGGCGACGATCCCGCCCTCGGCTTCGATCGCCTGGAACGCCGCCCAGCCCGCCTCGGCGAGCTCGGCCGTCAGGGCCTCGAACCCGCCGGCGCCGGCCGCGGGGTCGCTGACCCGCGCGAGATGCGATTCCTCGATGAGCACGATCTGGCTGTTGCGCGCCACGCGCCGGGCGAAGGCGTCGGGCAGGCCGAGGGCCTGGGTGTACGGCAGGACCGCGACGCTGTCGGCGCCGCCCATGCCGGCCGAGGCCGCCGCCATGCCGGTCCGGAGGATGTTCACGAACGGGTCGCGCTTGGTCATCATCCGCCACGCGGTCTCGGCGTGGAGGCGCAGCGGCTTCGGCTCGAGGCCGCAGGCCTGCTCGACGCGCGCCCAGAGGCGCCGCATCGCGCGGAACTTCGCGACGGTGACGAACTCGTCGGCATCGGCCGCGAGCAGCACGGCGACGCGGTCGCGCGCGCTCGCGAGATCGTGACCGGCCGTTTCCAGGGCGCGCAGGTACGCGACGGCGGTGGCGAGCACCGCGCCGAGTTCCGCCGCCTCGCCGGCGCCGCCCTCGTGGTAGGGCCGGCCGTCGGCTAGGAAGGCACGGCCGCGGAAACCCGCCGCCTCCAGCTCGGCCACGGCCTCGGCGAGGCGGGGCGCGATGTCGGTCCAGACGGCTCCGAGGCTGCCGGTGGCGGCCAGGACGCCGACGGGATCGAGCCCCAGATCGACGTCGTAGGTCGACAGATCCTCGCCGCGGCGCTCCGCCAGCGCCTTGACCAGCCGGGCCACCTCCAGGCCGCGGCCGCCCGCATCGATCCGCAGGGCGATCAGCGGTAGCATCACGCCCTTCAGGGCGGCGTCGAGCTCCTCGACGCTCGCCGCGGTGAGACCGTAGCCGCGGGCGCCCGGCGCGCCCGCGAAGGCGAGCACGAGGGCATCGGCCCCGCCCTCGAGGTCGGTCAGCGCCTGCGCGTTGGCGGTTTCGAGGTCGGGATGGTCGACCCGCTGGGCGATCCGCCAGGGTCCGGGCTCGCGCACCGGCTGCGCCGCCGGCTCGGCCGGTCCGTAGAGGGGCTCGATCCGCAGGCCGTCGGCCGTCCGCGACACCAGCCGCTTCTCGAAATCGGCGCCCTTCAGGACGCCTTCGACGAGGCCGAGCCAGCGCGCCCGGTCTGCGGGCTCGAAGAGGTCGGCGAGCGGTCTGTCTTCCATCGGTACGTCCCAGGGCGCGGCGTCTTCTGCACCGCTTTCATGCGTTTGCCTCGCACGCCGCTCTGCCGCTGGCAATCGCCCGATGGTTGAGGAAAGCTCAAGCCGCGGATCACCGATTTTTGAGTGATGCGGCCCAGGCGCGGTGAGGGGCACCTGTCGATCCGGATCGCGATTCCGAGCCGCTGCCGGCGAGCCCGGACCGACCGGACGGGGCGCGACCCCGCCCGCGTCAGCCGAGGATGATCAGGCCGGCGAAGCCGAGGGCGCCGACGATGATCCGCCACCACGCGAACAGCCAGAAGCCGTGCCGGGAGACGTAGTCGAGCAGAAACCGCACCACGAACAGCGCCGAGACGAACGACACGACGAAGCCGATCGCGATGAGCCCGACATCGTTGCTCGAAAGGTATTTGTAGTTGTCGAGCAGGTCCTTGGCGAAGGCACCCGCCATGGTCGGCATCGCGAGGTAGAACGAGAACTCGGTGGCCGAGCGCTTGTCGGCGCCCATCAGCATCGCGCCCACGATCGTGGCGCCCGAGCGCGAGACGCCGGGGATCATCGCCAGGCACTGGAAGATGCCGATCTTCAGGTCCATCGGCAGCGAGAAGTCGTAGACGTCGGTCTTCTTCACCTCGAGGTCGGTGTCTTCGATGACGAGGAGCACGAGGCCGCCGGCCACCAGGGTCGCGCAGACGATCCACGGGTTGAACAGGTAGGCCTTGATCAGCTTCGAGAAGAGGCCGCCGATGATCGCCGCCGGCAGGAACGCCACCAGGATCCCGAAAACGAAGCGGCGCGCCTTCGGATCGGACGGCAACGCGGTGGCGATCCCCAGGAGGCGGCGGAAATACACCAGCAGGATCGCCAGGATCGCGCCGAGCTGGATCAGCACCTCGAAGGTGTTGTTGGGCGAGTGGAAGCCGATGAAGTGCCCCACCAGCAGCTGGTGGCCGGTGGAGGAGACCGGGATGAACTCGGTCGCCCCCTCCACCAGGGCGAGCAGCACTGCCTTGCCGATGCTTGCCGGATCCATCGCGACGCCCTGTGCCGCGCGCGCGGCGACCCCCGTCGGGCCACCGCCTGCCACGCGAAATGGTTGTACCCGAGGCTTCGCCGATCAGGGTTGACGGGCAGTTACCGGGCCGGGCCGCGCGTGTTAAGGGCTCGGCAACGGTCGGGCAATAACGCTCGGTCCGAAGTCCTCTGCGCCGAAGACCCGCGCTTCAGGACCCACGACGAGCGCGGGACCGGCCGCGCTGGCAGACCGAACGTCCCGCACGGCCTCGATGGCAACCCTCTACCATTTCCCCTTCTGCGCGAATTCCCGTTTCATCCGTCTCGTGCTCGCCGAGATGGGCATGGAGCCGACGCTGTTCGAAGAACGGCCCTGGGAACGGCGCGACGACTTCCTGCTGATCAACCCGGCGGGCGTCACGCCCGTGCTGCTGGAGCAGAACGGCCTCGTGGTTCCCGGCGCCGGCGTCATCGCCGAGTACCTCGACGAGACCCGCGGCCTCGGGCTCTCGGGGCGGCGGATGCTGCCGGAGGACACCGTCGAGCGCGTGGAGGTGCGGCGCCTGCTCGACTGGTTCCTGGTCAAGTTCGAGTCCGAGGTGACCGCCTACCTCGTCAACGAGAAGATCTCGAAGCGCTTCATGTCGGCCAACGAGGGCGGCGGCCCGCCCGACATGAACGCGATCCGCGCGGCGCGCTCCAACGTGCGCTACCACCTCAAATACATCGGTTACCTCATCGCGCGGCGGCGCTGGATCGCCGGCGACAACCTGACCTATGCCGATCTCGCGGCGGCCGCCCATCTCTCCTGCGTCGACTACCTGGGCGACGTGCCCTGGGACGAGGACGAGATGGCGCGGAACTGGTACGCCCGCGTCAAGTCGCGGCCCTCGTTCCGCGCCCTGCTCGCCGACCGGGTGGCCGGGATGGCGCCGGCCGCCCACTACGCGGATCTGGATTTCTGAACGCCCGACGGACCTACCACGGCGCCGACCTGCGCCGCCTCGTCGAGACCCGGGCCGCGACGCTCGGGTTCTGCGGCCTGCGCGTGACCCGTCCCGACCGGCTGCCCGACCTGCCCGGTCGCCTGTCCGCCTGGCTCGCCGAGGGCGCGCAGGGCACCATGGACTGGATGGCGGAGCGGGCCGACCAGCGCGCCAGCCCGATCGCGCTGTGGCCCGGGGTGCGCAGCATCCTGGTCCTGGCGATGAGCTACCAGCCGGAGCACGATCCCCTCGACCTCGTGGCGCGCCGCGACCGCGGGGCCGTGGCCGCCTACGCGCAGCGGCGGGATTATCACGAGGTTTTGAAGGGCCGCCTGAAAGAATTGGGTGGGTATCTGTCGGCCAAGGGCGACGTGCGGGTGAAGGTCTTCTGCGACACCGCCCCCGTCATGGAGAAGACCCTGGCGGAGGCGGCCGGCCTCGGCTGGCAGGGCAAGCACACGGTGCTGATCTCCCGCGGGCACGGCAACTGGCTGCTCCTCGGCGCGATCTACACGAGCGCGGAATTCGAGCCCGATGCGCCGGAGCCCGACCGTTGCGGCTCCTGCCGCTCCTGCCTGGACGTCTGCCCCACCGACGCGTTCCCGGCGCCCTACCGGCTCGATGCGCGCCGCTGCATCTCGTACCTGACGATCGAGCATGCCGGGCCGATCCCGGCGGCGTTCCGGGCGGCAATCGGCAACCGGGTCTTCGGCTGCGACGACTGCCTGGCCGTCTGCCCCTGGAACAAGTTCGCCCGCACCGCGGCGGAGAGCCGGCTCGCCGCGCGGGCGGACCTGGCGGCCCCGGCGCTCGCGGATCTCGCGGGCCTCGACGACGCGGCGTTCCGCACCTTCTTCGCCGGCACGCCGGTGAAGCGCACCGGGCGCGACCGCTTCCTCCGCAACGTCATGATCGCGATCGGCAATTCCGACGACCCGTCGCTCGCGGAGGCGGCCGTCGCGCGCCTGCGCGACCCGTCTCCACTGGTGCGCGGCATGGCGGTCTGGGCCTGCGGCCGGCTGCTGGCACCCGAGGCCGTCCGCGCGCTCGGGCGGCAGCACGGCGATTCCGAGACCGACGCCCACGTGCGGGACGAGTGGCGGGCCGCCACCGGCTTGACGGAACCGCGGGCGGACGAGACATCCGCGGCATGAACCTCTTCGTCTTCGGGCTCGGCTTCACGGGCCGCCACTTCGCCGAGCGGGCGCGGCCGCGTTTCGCGACCGTCCGCGCCACGGTGACCGACCCCGCGGCCGCCGACCGCGTCGCGACGGAGACGGGCTTCGCCATGCGCGCCTTCGGGCCGGAGGCCGACGATCCCCGGATCGCGGCGGATCTCGCCGACACGGACGTGCTCCTCGTCTCGGCGCCCCCGGGCGAGGCCGGCGACCCGGTGCTGGCCCGCTACGCCGACGCCGTCGCGACGAGCCGGATCCGGTGGATCGGCTACCTGTCGACCATCGGCGTCTACGGCGACCAGGGCGGCGCCTGGATCGACGAGACCACGCCGGCGACCCCGCGCAGCGCCCGGTCCAAGGTGCGCGTCGACGCCGAGGCGGCGTGGCTGGCGCTCGGCGCCGCGACCGGCAAGGCCGTGCAGGTCTTCCGGCTCTCGGGCATCTACGGACCCGGGCGCAACCCGATTGTGAAACTGCGGGAGGGGCGCTCGCAGCGCATCGTGAAAGCCGGGCAGGTCTTCAACCGCATCCACGTCGACGACATCGCCACGACGCTGCTCGCCTCGATCGACCGGCCGCGGCCGGGGGCAATCTACAACGTCACCGACGACGAGCCGACCGCGCCCCAGACCGTGACCGAGCACGCCGCGGCCCTCACAGGCCTGCCGCTGCCGCCCGAGATCGATTTCGAGACCGCCGACCTGTCGCCGATGGCGCGCAGCTTCTACGGCGAGAACAAGCGCGTCCGGAACCGGCTGATCCGCGACGAGCTCGGCGTCGCGCTCGCCTACCCGACCTATCGTGAGGGACTCGCCGCGCTCAAGGACCAGCCCTGATCAGGCCTCGAGGTGGCGCGGCCGGACGAGGCGGCGGAGCAGGCCGTCGCGCGGGCCGACCATCATCGAGGCCAGATAGAGCGCGCCGGCCGCCAGCACGATGGCCGGCCCGCTCGGCACGTCGTACCGGTACGACAGGCTGAGCCCCGACACGCTCGCCAAGGCGGCGATCAGCATCGAGACCGGGATCAGCCCGGCCAGGTCGCGAGCCCAGAACCGGGCCGCCACCGCCGGCAGCAGCATCAGCCCCACCGCCAGCAGCGTGCCGAGGGCCTGGAACCCGCCGACGAGGTTCACCACCACCAGCGCCAGGAAGGCGAGGTGGACCGGGCCGCCGCTGCGGCTGACGCTCCGCAGGAACAGGGGATCGACGCATTCCATCACGAGCGGCCGGTAGATCAGGGCCAGGGCCAGCAGGGTCAGCGTGCTGATGCCGCCGAGCAGCCATAGGGCGGCGTCGTCGAGCGCCAGAACCGAACCGAACAGGAAGTGCATGAGGTCGATCTGCGAGCCGCGCAGGGAGACCAGCAGCACGCCGGCCGCGAGCGAGATGAGGTAGAAGGCCGCGAGGTTCGCGTCCTCGCGGACGACGGTCGCGCGGGTGACGGCGCCCGCGAGGAGAGCGACCGCGAGGCCGGCGACGAGGCCGCCGAGCGTCATCGCCGGCAGCGACAGGCCGGCGACGAGGAAGCCGACCGCGGCGCCGGGCAGGATCGCGTGGCTCATCGCGTCGCTCATCAGGCTCATGCGGCGCAGCGTCAGGAACACGCCGATGGGCGGCGCCGAGACCGACAGGGCGAGGCAGCCCGCCAGGGCCCGGCGCATGAAGCCGAACTCCACGAACGGCGCGAACAGGGATCCGAGCGGATCGGTCACGCGGCGTCCTCGTGGTGGTGATGGTCGGCGCCGCTGTGGTCGTGCGCCGCCGCGACGGACCGCGGCCCGGCGCAGATCGCCGCGCCCTCGTCCCAGGCCTCGGACAGATTGCGGGCGCGCGCGAGGTTCTCGGCCGTCAGGACCCGCGCGGTCGGACCCCAGGCCACGGGCTCCCGGGCGAGCAGCAGCGTCGTCGGGAAATGCGCGCGGACCTGCTGGAGGTCGTGGAGGGCCGCGACCACTGTCCGCCCCTCGGCGTGCCACGCGCGGATGAGTGCCAGGAGATCGTCGACCGTCCGCGCGTCGATGCCGGTGAACGGCTCGTCGAGGAGCACGACCGGGCAGTCCTGCAGGATGAGACGGGCGAACAGGGCGCGCCGGAACTGTCCGCCCGACAGGGTGCCGATCGGCCGCGCCGCGAAGCCGTCGAGGCCGACCGTGGCCAGCGCCGCCTCGATCGCCGGGCGCCGCCGGGTGAGGCTGCGCCACGCCCCCGCGCGCCGCCACAGGCCCATGCCGGCGAGATCCATGACGGTGAGCGGGAAGCTCCGGTCGATCTCGTCGACCTGCGGCATGTAGGCGAGGGCGCCGGCGCGCTCGATGCGCCCGTCCAGGCAGCGGATTTCCCCGGCCATGCCCTTGAGGAGCGTCGACTTGCCGGCCCCGTTCGGGCCGACGAGGGCGAGCAGGTCGCCGGCGCGCACGGACCCGTCGAGGTGGTGGACCGCCGGATGCCGGTCGTAACCGAGGGTGAGACCGATGAGGCGGATCGGATCCGGGCGCGCGCCGCTCATGTCGCCAGCGCCCAGGCGATGGTCAGCCAGACCAGCGCCGAGAGCAGCGCGGCGAGCGCCAGCCGCGGGCCGATCCCGCTCTGGAACAGCGATCGCCGCGCCGCGTGTCTCGGGCTGGGAATGGTCGGCACGGGGTCCTCGTCGCGCGCTCACGCCGGCGCGGGCACCACGCGGGGCTACTGGTGCGGGGCTGGGCGGCGGTGATACACTGTAACAAACCCGCGGGACAACCTGCGGATCACGTCTGGAGCGATCATGCACCGTCACGAGGGTCACGACGCGTGCCACGCCGGCACCGGTGACATGCTCGCGCGGGCCGAGGCCCTGTGTCGCGAGCGCGGTCTTCAGTTCACGCCCCTGCGCCGGGAGGTCCTCGAGGCGGTGGCCGAGTCCGCCAAGGCTCAGGGCGCCTACGACATCGCCGAGCGGCTGAGCGCGCCGGGCAAGCGCGTGGCCCCGGTCTCGGTCTACCGCGCCCTCGACTTCCTCATGGAGCAGGGGCTGGTCCACCGGATCGCGAGCCGCAACGCCTTCATCCCCTGCGCGCACGGCCACGCCCCCGGGGAGGGGGTCATCTTCCTGATCTGCCGCACCTGCGGCGGCGTCGACGAGGCCTCGTCGGAGGAAGTCGAGGGCAGCCTGGGGCGGACGCTGGAACGGGCCGGTTTCACCCCGACCCACAGCATCCTGGAGGTCGAGGGCGATTGCGGCGCCTGCCGGGAGCGGAAGCAGGCCCCCTGAGGCGCCACTTCCAGGGCGGACGGCCGCCGGGTGCCGGTCAGAAGGCGTTCTGGTAGGCGCGGCGCGAGACGACCGTCTGGATCATGATCTGGATGTCGAACCAGATCGACCAGTTGTCGATGTAGTGCAGGTCGCAGGCGACGCGCCGCTCCATGGCGAGGTCGGTCTGCGTCTCGCCGCGGTAGCCGTTGACCTGGGCCCAGCCGGTGATCCCGGGCTTCACGTTGTGCCGGCGGGCGTAGAGGGCGATCCGGCGCTCGAAGCTCCGATCGTGCGCCAAAGCGTGCGGACGGGGGCCGACCAGCGACATCTCTCCGCGCAGGACGTTGATCAGCTGGGGCAGCTCGTCGAGGTTCGTCCGGCGCAGGATCGCGCCGATCCGGGTGATGCGGCTATCGTTGCGAGTCGCCTGCCGGAAGGCGGCGTTAGAATCCGCCCGCATCGACCGGAACTTGAAGACGCCGAACGGCTGCTGGTTGAATCCGTAGCGCTTCTGCCGGAAGAAGACCGGGCCGGGGCTGTCGAGCTTGATCGCCACCGCGATCGCGGCGAGCAGCGGCGACAGCGACACGAGGGCGACGGTCGCCACCGTCAGGTCGAGGGCGCGCTTCAGCATGACCTCGCCGACGTTGAGCGGACGGCGGCCGATGTTGATCCCCGAGACGCCGCCGACCCGGGCGACCTGCAGGTCCGGGAACCGGTCGAGGACCGCGCCGGGACGCAGGTGGAGGGCCGAGGGCACCCGCAGGAAGGCGTCGATGCAGCGCTCGACCTCCGCGGTGTCGGCCCAGGGCACCAGCACGAAGACGTCGTCCGGCCGCAGGAAGCGGACGACGGAGACGGCGAGGTCGAGATCCTCCTGCAACTGGTCGTGGCGCGTGGCCGCGTCGGCGCCGGGATCGACCCGCCGCAGGTAGCTCGTCCCGATGATCCGCGAGCCGAGCTGGTCGACCTCCTTGCCGGCGTAGAAGCGCGCGATGTCCTCCTCGTAGCCCACGAGGTGGATCCGGCTGGCGGTGGCCGATCCCGCGCTCAGCCGCTCGCGCACGAGCCGGCGCACCGTGGCCCGCGCCGCGATGAGCACCGGCAGGCCGGCGGCGAAGATCCCGAGCGAGACGAGCCGCGAGTAATCGTTGGTCGTCTTCGTCATGAAGCTGACGACGAGCACGGCGGCCCAGGCGATCAGCCAGAGCGAGGCCACCCGCTGGACGCCCGGCTTCTGCGCCATCACGTTCTCGAGGCTGTACTCCTCGCGCAGGACGTTCGTCGCGACGATCACCAGCGCCAGCAGCGCCGACAGCCGCGAGCCGCGGACGAGACCCGCCCACACCGTGCCGTCCTGCGCGAGGACTTGGTAGGCGCATTCGAGACCCAGCGTGACCGCCACGATCGCCGCGATGTCGGTGGCGGCGAGAGTCATGGACAGGGCGATGCGTGCCAGCGCACGGCCGCGGCGCGGCAGCAGGGCCGACCACACATTGCGGCGGCGCTCCGCCGAGGTCGGCAGCGCCTGAAATGTCTCCGGAAGCCGATCGTGAAACATCTGACCCGCAACGTCCCGTCTTAGTCGGACTCTGTACCAGTCTGAGACACGAAAGGTTTCAGCGCCGCCTGGTGACGGTCACGGAGCAAGCCGCGGGCCCGGCGGGTTCACGATCGCAGTCAAGGATGAGCGATGCGACTTAGGGCCTGCCTCCGGACGTGGCAATACATAGTTAATGCTGAGTGACTGTTCGGCGCAGCCGGCCATCGCGAGATTTGACGGGGGACCGTTTTCGCCGGAGCTATTTCAATTCACGCGAGTTTCTTTCCTCGCGGTTTCAACCGGGTCGATGCCCCGAACGACCCCGGCCGAAGGGCGGCCGAGGTCCGCCGCGTTCAGACGGCGTCCGCGTCCTGGCGCGCATCGGCCGTCCCGCCGACCGTCTGGATCGTCTCGAAACCCTCGAATTGGGGGTGGCCGAGATACAGGGGCTTGGTCGAGGGCACGCGGCCGTGGGCCTTGCGGAACTGCTCGGACCGCGTCCAGGCCTCGAAATCGGCACGCGATCGCCAGATCGTGTGCGAGGCGTAGAGCACGTGGTCCTCGTGCTCGGGGCCGCGCAGCAGGTGGAACTCGACGAAGCCCGGCATCTCACCGAGGTGGCTGTCCCGCCCGAGCCAGACGGCCTCGAAATCCGCCGTCGCGTCCTTAACGACCTTGAAGCGATTCATCGCGATGAACATGCGTGCCTCCTGCGCGGTACCGTACCTACATGCCTCTGTGCTCCTAAGGGGTACCGCCGCGCGGCGACAAGGCGCACCTCGAAAGCAGCCCAGACCTCCACGTCGACATTTGAGCAACAATGTTGCAAAGATGTGTGGGCTTAAACTAGAAGATGTAACCTTCGACTTGCGAAGCTTGACAACTTGGTGTCCTACTGCGCCGCAATTCACCTGTGTCGGGATCAGGGCTATAGCCGGATATCGGCACGGACTACCGGCAACCTGGCGTGCAGGACATGCGACTAAGGGGCGGACGGTGAAGCGGCGCGACAGCGAGGCGAAGACACCCCGTCCGCAGGAGGATGCAGCCCACGCCATGGACAAGGATTCCTCCGGCCAGACGATGCCGAAGCAGACGACGGACGTCGATCGTCTCGTCGGCATCCGGATCACAGCGCTTCGCAAGGCTCGCGGCATGAGCCAGACCGCGCTGGGCAACGCGGTCGGCGTGACCTTCCAGCAGGTTCAGAAATACGAGAAGGGCCAGAACCGGGTCGGGGCCGGCCGGCTGCGCGAGATCGCGCGCCTCCTCGAGGTTCCGGTCTCCGCGTTCTTCGAGGAGAACGAGCCGCGCGAGAACGCGCAGGAGGATGTGTTCGGCTTCCTCAGCGCCCACGGCGCCATCGAGCTGCTGCGCGCCTACGCCCAGATCGAAGACGAGCAGATGCGTCGCGACGTGCTCGCGCTGGTCCGCAGCGCCGCGCGACTCGCGCAGAACCGCGGCGCAACCGCGCCGACGACGGATCCGGCCTGACCGGCGCGGGAAATCGCCTTCACTGCAGCGACGCTCGAAGCGGCTGCGCCGAGCCCGGCGTCACGGCGGATCGGTCGCGATCAGGTGGAAGAAGCTGCCGGTGACGGGCCCGACCCGGTGGCCGGCCAGTCCCAGATCGACACCTTCGGCATCCGTCACGCGGGCGAGCGCCGTTTCCTCCGGCGCGATCGGAGAGAGCTCGCTGGCGTAGTGGAATTCGTGGCCGACGAGGCGCGTGCCCACGGCGCCGAGCAGGCCGGGTCCGCAGAGCCGCGCGACGCGATAGCCGAGATGCAGCTTGCGCCGGTGATACGAGGTCGCGACCGGCAGCAGTCCCGCCATGGCATGGGTCGCGCCGTCGGCATCCTGGAGCGTCTGGCCCAGGACCATGTAGCCGCCGCACTCCCCGTGGACGGGCCGGGTCCGCGCGAAGCGGCGCAGGCCGTCCAGGAAGCGGGTCGCGCCGGCGATCGGGCCCGCGTGCAGCTCCGGATAGCCGCCGGGCAGCCAGCAGACGTCGCAATCCTCGGGCGGCCCTTCGTCGGCCAGCGGCGAGAACGGCACGAGCTCGGCGCCGGCCATTCGCCAGCCGGTCCCGAGATGCGGGTAGAGGAAGCTGAACGCCGCGTCCCGGGCGACCGCCACGCGCTGTCCGGGCGGCCGGGGCAGCCGGCCACCGGAGGCCGGTACGGTGCCGTTCGCGCAGGCCGTCACGGCGTCGAGGTCGATGCCCGCCTCGGCGAGGTCGGCGAGCCGGTCGAGGCGCGCGGCGAGATCCGCGGTCTCGCCGGCCTGGACGAGTCCCAGGTGGCGTTCGGGCAGGACGAGCTGCGCGTCGCGCATCAGCGCGCCGAGCACCGGCAGCCCGGCGCGCTCCATGCCGGCCTCGACGAGGCGCCGGTGACGGGCGCTCGCCACCTTGTTGAGGATCACGCCGGCGATCCGGATGCGGGGATCGTAGAGCTTGCAGCCGAGCGCCACGGCGGCCGCCGATTGCGCCGCGCCCGAAACGTCCACCACGAGCACCACCGGCCAGCCGTAGCGCGCGGCGATGTCGGCGTTGGCCCCGGTGCGGTTCTCGGCCGCCCGGACGCCGTCGAACAGGCCCATGGACCCCTCGGCGATCAGCAGATCGGCCGCCGCCGCCGTCGCGCCCGCCAGCGCGTCGAGGAGCGGCGGCGCCATGGCGAAGCTGTCGAGGTTGAAGCTCGGATGGCCGGTCGCGGCGTGGTGGAAGGCCGGGTCGATATAGTCCGGGCCGCACTTCGCGCCGCGCACCCGCAGGCCGCGCCGGGTGAGGGCGCGCATGAGCGCGAGGGCGACGGTCGTCTTGCCGGAGCTGGAGCGCGGCGCCGCGACGAGGAGGCCGGGGGCGTTCACGACCGCGACCCCACCGTGCCGCCGGGCCGGTAGCGCCGGTCGTAGTCGGGCGCGTAGAGGGCGCTCTCGCGGAACTCCGCGGCGCCGAGCGCCGGTCCGACCAAGATCAGGGCGGTGCGCTCCAGGCCGGCCTCCGCGACGAGCCCGGGCAGCGCGGCGAGATCGCCCACGAGCGCCCGCTCGTCCGGCCAGGAGGCCCGGAACACCGCCGCCGCCGGGCAGGACGGGCCGTAGAAGGGGATCAGCTCGGCGGCGACGGCCTCGACGACGTGGATCGACAGGTGGATCGCCAGGGTCGCCCCGGTGGCCGCGTAGGCCGCCAGCGTCTCCCGCTCGGGCATGGCGCTCGCCCGCCCGGACGTGCGGGTGAGGACCACGGTCTGGGCCACGCCCGGGACCGTCAGCTCCCGGCGCAGCAGCGCGGCCGCGGCCGCGAAGGCGGGGACGCCCGGCGTCACCGTGTAGGGAATGGCCAGCGCGTCGAGCCGGCGCATCTGCTCGGCCAGGGCGCTCCAGATCGACAGGTCGCCGGAATGCAGGCGCGCCACGTCCTGGCCGGCCGCGTGGGCCGAACGGATCTCCGCCAGGATGGCGTCGAGGTCGAGGGGCGCCGTGTCGACGATCCGCGCGCCGGGCGGGCACCAGCCCAGGATCTCGGGGGCGACGAGCGACCCGGCGTAGAGGCAGACGGGACAGGCGGCGATGCGGTCGCGCCCGCGCACCGTGATCAGGTCGGCCGCGCCGGGGCCGGCGCCGATGAAATGGACGGTCATGGTTCCCGTGTCGTGTCGTATCGGACGGCCAGGGCGCAAGTGGCGCCGCCGCTCGCGATCCGGGGCAGGGCGAGGCGGCTCCGGGGCCCGGCGCCGGCGAGGGCCGCCGCCTCGGCCAGCGAGCCGACGCCGCGCAGGCGCTCGATCCGCGCCGAGCGGGTGACGATCTCGGCGTCGCGCGCCTCCAGGGCGGCGGCGGCGATGGGATGCGGTGCCAGGCCGAACCGGGCCGTCGCCGCGCGGATCGCGGGGTCCGACGCCCGGTCGTCCGCCGTGGCCACGGCCGCGAGGCTCGACCGCTTGGCGCCGACCAGGGCGAGGGCGCGCTCGATCAGCCCCGCGATCTCCTCGGCCTCGGTGCCCCGGCGGAACCCGATGCCGGCGACCAGCGCTCCGGTCACGGCTTGGTCCAGGCCCACTGGATCACCGTCATGGCCGGGCGCCAGCCGTGCATTCCCCCGACCGGGCTCGCCCGCTCCACGCCGTAGCGGCGCAGGCTCCCGCCATGCGCCGCGAAGGCCGCGAGCAGCGCGGCCTCGCCCTCGAGGGTCACGGCGTTGGCGACGCAGCGACCGCCGCCCCGCAGCGCCGCCAGCACGGTCGCGAGGACCCCCGGCTCCGAGACGCCGCCGCCGATGAAAACCGCGTCCGGCGCGGGCAGGCCGGCGAGCGCGCCCGGCGCCGTGCCGGCGACGACGGCGAGGTCCGGGGCGCCGAGCGCGACGGCGTTGCGGCGGATCCGCTCGACGCGATCCGGCCTCCCCTCGATCGCGGTGGCGCGCAGGCTCGCGTGGCGCAGCATCCACTCGATCGCGATCGAGCCGGCGCCCGCACCGACATCCCAGAGATGCTGTCCCGGATGCGGGCGCAGCGCCGACAGGGTCAGGGCCCGGATCTCGGACTTGGTCAGCTGCCCGTCATTCTCGAACAGGTCGTCGTCGAGGCCCGGCGCGAGGGGCAGGGCGCGGCCGGCACCCGCCACCGCGAGCGCCACCGTGTTCAGCGGATCGAAGTCGGTGCCGTCGAACGCGTCGGCGCGGAAGGTGCGGACGCGCTCGCGCGGCCCGCCCATCGCCTCCAGCACCGTCAGCGTCGACGCGCCGAAGCCCCGGTCGCGCAAAAGGGCGGCGAGGGCGCCGGGCGTCGTGCCGTCCCACGACAGGACGAGCAGCCGCGCGCCCGGCTGGACATGCGGGACGATCCGGGTCAGCGCGCGACCGTGGAGCGTGACCAGGGCGCATTCGGCGAGCGGCCAGCCGAGCCGGGCACAGGCGAGGCTGAAGGCCGAGGGCTGCGGGAAGGCGCGGATCTCGTCCGCCGGCACCAGCCGGGCGATCTCGGCGCCGATGCCGTAGTGGAACGGGTCGCCCGTGGCGAGGATGCAGGTCGGCCGGCCGCGCCGCGCCACGATCTCCGGATAGGCCTCGTGGATCGGGCTCGGCCAGGACCGCGTCTCCGCGTCGAGCGGCCCGGCGAGGGCGAGGTGGCGCCGGCCGCCGTAGACCACGCGGGCGGCGTCGAGCGCGGCGGCGGCGGACGGCGTCAGCCCGGCCCGGCCGTCCTCGCCGATCCCGACGATCGACAGCCACGGGGCGCTCGACAGCGAGTCAGCGCTCATGGACAAGGCGCTCATGAGCACGCCGCCCCCGATCACCGGCACGATGCGGATCCTGATCCTCGGCGGGACCGGCGAGGCGAGCGCCCTGGTCCGGTCGCTCGCCGGCCGGGCGGATCGCGCCGTGACGCTCTCGCTGGCAGGCCGGACCGCTGCGCCGAAGCCCGAGCCGGTGCCGACCCGGATCGGCGGGTTCGGCGGCGCCGAGGGTCTCGCCCGCTACCTGCGGACCGAGGCGATCACCCGCCTGATCGACGCGACCCATCCGTTCGCCGCGCGGATGTCGGCCAACGCCGCGCGCGCGGCGGCCCTGACGGGCGTGCCGCTCCTCGCGATCCGCAGGCCGGCCTGGAGCCGGGAGCCCGGCGACGACTGGGTCGAGGTCGACGGGATGGCGGAGGCGGTCGCCGCCCTCGGCCCGGAGCCCCGGCGCGTGTTCCTGACGATCGGTCGGCAGGAGGCCGGGGCCTTCGCGGCGGCGCCGCAGCACAGCTATCTCGCGCGGACGGTCGAGCCGCTGGGCGGGATCCTGCCGGTGTCGCATCTGACTGCCCTGGAGGCGCGCGGACCATTCGACGCCGCGTCCGAGACGGCCCTGATGCGGGCGAACCGGATCGAGATCGTGGTCAGCAAGAACGCGGGCGGCGCGGCGACCTACGGCAAGATCGCGGCGGCGCGCGGCCTCGGCATCCCGGTCGTGATGGTGCGGCGGCCGGGCAAGCCCGACGTGCCGAGCGTCGCGGACGCCGCGGGCGCGCGCCGCTGGCTGGACGCGGGCGATCACGCCGGTCCCTCGACCTTGCGGGCGGTGTAGACGAAGGGCGCCCGGCCCGCGCGCGGGATCAGTCGTGTCGTCGAGGCGCCCAGGATCACCATCGTGGCCATGTCGGCCGGCACCGCGGGCGCCTCGGCGAGGGTCGCGACGCGGATCGCCTCGTCCGGCCGACTGACGGCGCGGGCGAACATCACGGGCGTCTCGGGCGCGCGGATCCCGGCCGCGATCTCCAGCGCCGCCCCGAGCTGCCAGGGCCGGGCGGTGGAGATCGGGTTGTAGAGCGCGACCACGAAATCCGCGCGCAGCACCGCCTCCAGCCGCGCGGTCACCACCGGCCAGGGTTTCAGGTTGTCCGAGAGCGAGAGCGCGCAGAAGTCGCCGCCGAGCGGTGCCCCGAGCCGGGCCGCGGCGGCGAGCATCGCGGTGATGCCCGGCTCCACCGTGATGGCGAGGTCGCGCCAGCCGGGCTCGCCGTACTCGACTGCCTCGAACACCGCCGCCGCCATGGCGAAGACGCCGGGATCGCCGCCGGAGACGACCGCGACCCTGCGGCCGGAGGCGGCGAGCTGCAGCGCGTGGCGCGCCCGGTCGACCTCCACCCGGTTGTCGCTGGCGTGCCGGACGAGGCCGGGACGCTCGGGCACGCGGGCCACGTATGGGAAATAGCCGACGACGTCCTCCGCCGCGTCCAGCGCCCGGCGGGCCGACTCGGTCAGCAGGGCCGCGTCGCCCGGCCCGAGGCCGACGACGGTGAGGCTCCCGCTCACGGCCGGCGGCCCTCTCCGGGCAGGAGCACCATCGAGAAATAGGGCGCCTCGTCGTCGGCCTTGTCGGCCAGCATCACGACCCGCTCGCCCGCCATCGTGCCGCGCTCCACGTAGACCGCGCGCGCGAGCAGCCCCGCGGCCGAAAGGGCGGCCCGCACCTTCGGCAGGTGGCGCCCGAGCTTCATCACCACGGCCGCGTCCGTGCCGCGCAGGCGCTCGGTCAGCGCGTCGAGCGACAGGGTCGCCGGCAGGACGGTGAGGACGTCGTCGCCCCAGGTGATCGGTGTGCCGGCCCGGGTCCAGCAGCCCGACATGCCGGTGACGCCCGGAACCACCTCCACGGGGAAGCGGTCCTTCAGGCGCCGCCACAGGTGCATGAACGAGCCGTAGAAGAACGGGTCGCCCTCCGACAGGATCGCGACGTCCCGCCCGGCGCCGAGGTGGTCGGCGAGCTGCCCGGCCGCGTCGTCGTAGAAGCCGGCGAGCGCCGCCACGTAGTCCGGGTGCTCGGGGTGGATCTCGGTCGTGTAGGGATAGGCGAGGGCCATCTCGCGGGCCGGGTCGCGCAGGATCGCGTCCGCGATGGTGCGGGCGTTGCCGCGCCGGCCGCGCTTGCAGAAATGCACCAGCACGGGCGCGCGCATCAGGATGCGCTGGGCCTTCACGGTCAGCAGCTCCGGATCGCCCGGGCCCATCCCGACGCCGTAGAGCGTGCCCGTCACCGCGGCCGCGGGGATCTCCTCGGTCGGGCCGTCGAGGCGCTCGAAACCGTCCATCACTCGACCTCGCTGGCGAGCGCGTTGACCGCCGCGGCCGTCATGGCGCTGCCGCCGCGCCGCCCGTGCACGACCACGAACGGTACGCGGCCGTCCCGCGCCAGGGCCTCCTTCGACTCCGCCGCGCCGACGAAGCCGACCGGGATGCCGATCACCGCGGCGGGCGGCGCCACGCCGGCATCGAGGAGTTCCAGCAGCCGGAACAGCGCGGTCGGGGCGTTGCCCACCGCCACGACGCTGCCCGGAAGGTGCTCCCGCCACAGCTCCATGGCGGCCGCGGACCGGGTCGTGCCGAGGCTCTTGGCGAGATCGGGCACGCGCGGGTCGCCCAGGGTGCAGATCACCCTGTTGTCGGCCGGCAGGCGGGCCCGGGTGACGCCGTCGGCGACCATGCGGACATCGCACAGGATTGGCGCGCCAGACTGCAAGGCCGCGACGCCGGCCTCGGCGAAACCGGGCGCCATCTCCACGTCGGCGGGCAGGTCGGTCATGCCGCAGGCATGGATCATGCGCACGACGACGCGCTCGGCGGCGCCAGACCAGCGCCCGAGATCGGACTCGGCGCGGATCATCGCGAAGGAGCGCGCGTAGATCGCGCCGCCGTCGCGGATGTAGTCGTAGCGGGACGGGGACTCGTGGGCCGCGGCCGGCTCCGATCCTGTCTGGCGCAGGGCGTTCTGGCTCGCGCTCATGCCGGTCTCCTAGTCCTCCCGCATTCTGAAGGGGCGGTCTCCGGCGCGAAGGCGGCGGAGAGCCCGTCGATCTCGGCCCTTCCTAGCCGCTCCAGCACGGCCTCGATAGGGAGATCCATCGCCGGCTCATCGCCGGGCGCGCCCCCGATCACCACGCCGTAGAGGCCGTCGCGGCCGACGAGGGTCAGGTCGGCCGGGCCCGGCCGCGCGCAGCCCTTGGCGCAGCCCGAGACGTGCGCGGCGTGGCCCGCGGCGGCGAGGAGGCCGAACGCCTCCGCGAGGCGCGCCGCGTCCGCGAGCGTGGGGGTCGATCCTGAGGCGCAGCCCGGCGCTCCCGTGCAGGCCGCGATCGCGCGCCGCGGATCGTCGGGGACGACGATGAACTCCACCGCGAGCGCCGCCGTCGTGGCCGCATCCGAGCTCGAGGCCGGCACCAGCATCACGAATCCGCGCGTGGGGGAGAGGCGGATCTCGCTCGCGCCGAGCGCCGCCGCCGCGGCGACGATCCGCTCGAGGGCGTCGGCGGTGCAGCGCCCGAAGGGCGCGTCGACGGCGACGCTCCGGAGGTCGCGTCCGCCCGCCGGACGTGCCGGCTCCCGTTCCGGAGCGAAGCCCTGGTGCGACTGCGCCAATTTGTCGAGGGTCTCTTCTGCCGGAAGCGCCTCGGTCAGCACGGTCAGTTCACCCTCCGACAGGTCGCGCATCCGGCGCCGGCCGCTCCGCGCGAAGGCGCCGAGCAGGGCCGCCACGTGGCCCGGCGCCGCGTCCGCCCCGCAGGTCAGGAGCGTCCGCTGGGTCTCACCGTGCGCGGCCGTGATCGCGACGCGGCCCGGCCCCTCGGCGACGACGCGGAGATCCGCCTCCGGCAGCGCCCGGCCGCGGCGGCCCTCGACGACGACCAGGGTCTTGGCCGGCAGCCCCGGGATCGCGAGTCCCGCGGTCTCGATCGCCCGGGCGAGGGCCGGCACGTCGACCGTCTCGTCCGGGTCGTGGCCGGCCAGGGGGCTCGTGAGCGTCAGGCGCTGGGGGCCGCCGTCGGCGCGCGCGTCGCCGAGGCCCCGGGCCGCGAGCCAGGCGGCCAGCGGCGCGCGCGTCGCCTCGGTGACGCCGCGGATCTGGAGATTGGCCCGCGCCGTGAGATCGAGGTGGCCGTTCCCGAAAAGCCGCGCGCCCTCCGCCACGGCGCGGGCCTGATCGAGGGTCAGGATCCCGAGCGGCGGGTGCACGCGCGCGAGCAGGCCGTCGCCCGTCGGCATGGGCCGCGCCAGACCGGGGCACCAGCCCCGGCGGGCCGGCGCCTGCGGCAGGACGCGCCGATGCGGGGCCGCGCTCACTCGGCGGCCTCGCGCATCAGGGCGTCGGCCGGGAGGGCGTTGCGCCGGCTGTGCCAGAGGCCGCGGTCCCGGGCCTCGTCGAACCGCTCCAGGATCGCGCGGGCCGCGGCGGGATTGGCGGCGCGCAGGCGCTCGAACACTTCGGCGTCGGCGATCCAGGCCGCGTAGAGCGCCTCGAAGCCCGCATCCGTCACCGCGTCGCTCGCCGCGGCCAGGACGAAGACCGCGTCGAGCCCCTGGGCGAGTTCCTGAGCGCCGCGGTAGCCGTGGCGCAGCTGCGCCGCGATCCAGCGGGGATCGGCGAGGCGCCCGCGGATCAGGCGGGCGGCGTCCTCCCGGGCCGTCCGCGCCTTCGGCCGTTCCGGCACCGACACGTCGAGGCTGTAGAGGGCGGGGCTCGCTCCCTCCAGGGCCGCGGCCGCCGCGAAACCGCCCATCGCGTCGACGGCGGCGTCGCCGTCGAACAGGTCGCGCTCGGCCACGTCGAAGGCGTGGAGATAGGCGTCGGCCGCCGCGACGCGCACGGCGAAATCGGCGTCCGGACTCTCGTGGTCGCCGTAGGCGTGGCCGCTCGCGGCGAGGTAGGCGCGGCCGAGGTCGGCGCGGCCGTCCCAGGCGCCGTCGAGGGCCGTGGCGGCGGTGCCGGCGCCGTAGCGGCCGGGCGCGGCCCCGTAGGCGCGCACCGACGCGTCGCCCCC
>NZ_JBKFBI010000079.1:0-26579 GCF_053346095.1 Methylobacterium sp. A52T
GTCGGCTCGCCCGGCCGACGACCTGACGCAGCGCCGCGGCGCGGGCGACCCGCACGGCCTTGTGCACCCGGCTGCGCGGGTCGCAGGGCGCCGCCAGGCAGGCGACCGACAGGGGCGCGAGCCCGCAGGGCTCGGCCCGGTCGAAGCGGTAGTAGACGCCGTTCGGACAGGCCAGGGCGTAGTCGTGCAGCGTGACGACCAGCGGCACCCCGGTCTCCGACAGGACCGGGACGATCGCCGGCGACAGGGTTCGGGTCCACTGGTGCAGGTGGATGCAGTCCGGCGGCGCCGCGAGGCCGGCGAGGGCGGCGGCGAGCCGGCGGGCGGCGGCCGCGTGCCAGATCCCGGCGGCCGCGGCCCGCGCGGCGCCGACCGACCAGATGTCGGGCAGGCCGAGGTCGATCCGGCGGATGCCGGCATGGTCCAGGAGCGGGTCGACGGGACCCGGGATCGCCTGGATGTAGGTGACGCCGAGCCCGGCCTCGGCGAGCCCGCGGGCCGATTCGAGCGCGACCTTCTCGGCGCCGCCGCTGGCGGCCGCGAACTCGGCCAGGATCACGACGTGCACGGTGAACCCTCCCCGGGGATCGATCGCTCTCGCGCGCCGGGAGGATGGGGCAGACCGGTTTACGGGCGATCAACCGCGGCCGGATACAGCTGTCGGTCCCGGATCGCAGCGGCGGAAGTTCTGACGTGCACGTCGTCCTCGTCGCAGACCACGCCGCGATCAACGGCGGTCAGGCCAAGGTCGCCATCGAATCCGCCCTGGGGCTCGCCGCCCGGGGGGTCCGCGTCAGCCTGTTCGCCGCGGTCGGCCCGGTGGACCCGCGGCTGGAGCCGGCCGGCGTCCGGGTGGTCTGCCTGGACCAGGACGACGTCACCACCGCGCGCAGCAAGCTCGCCTTCGCGGCCCAGGCGATCTGGAACGGGCCGGCCTGCCGCGCCCTGGCAGCGGAACTCGCCGCCTGCGATCCCCGCGACACGCTGGTCCACGTCCACGCCTTCGCCAAGGCGCTGTCGCCGTCGATCGGCACCGCGCTCCGGGCCTCGGGGCTGCCCTGCCTCTACACGATGCACGAGTTCTTCCTCGTCTGTCCGACCGGCGGCTTCTACGCCTACCCGGCGCAGCGGATCTGCCACCGCACCCCGATGTCGCCCGCCTGCATCGTGGCGAACTGCGACGCGCGCAGCTACCCGCGCAAGGTGGCCCGGATGGTCCGCCACGCCGGCCTCGCCCACGTGGCCCGGCTGCCGGAGCTGTTCGCCCACGTCATCACGATCAGCGACCTGCAGGAGAGCGTCGTGCGGCCGCTCCTGCCCCGCGGCACCGCCTTCCACCGGGTCGACAACCCCATCGCGGTGGCGCCGGCGCCGGTCCACGACGGGCCGCCGGGCGACTTCCTGTTCGTCGGGCGGATCTCCACCGAGAAGGGCGCCCCGATCTTCGCCGAGGCGGCCCGCCGGGCAGGCGTGCGGGCGGCCTTCGTGGGCGACGGCCCCGAGCGGGCCGACCTCGCCGCGCGCTATCCCGAGGCGGTGATGCTCGGCTGGCGCGACGCCGCGGCCGTGCAGGCGCTGATGCGGCGGGCCCGGGCGCTGGTCTTCCCGAGCGTCTGGTACGAGGGCCAGCCGCTCACCGTCTACGAGGCGCTGGCCTGCGGCGCGCCGGTGATCGTGAGCGACGCCTGCGCGGGCCGCGAGGCCGTGGCCGACGGCGAGACCGGCTTCTGGTTCCGCTCGGGCGACCCGGACGACCTCGCCGCGCACCTGCGCCGCCTGACCGACGACGGCCTCGCCGCCCGGATGGGCCGGGCCGCGCACGAGCGCTACTGGGCCGCGCCCCTGACCCTGGACACCCATCTCGACCGTCTCGAGGCCGTCTACGGGGCGGTCCTGCGCGAGGCCGCGGCCCGCGCGCCGGCCCGCGGCCCGCTCGGGCGGCCGCTGGCGACCGCCTGACGACGATTCCGGTGCGCACGTCCTCGCGCGCGCGGCGAAGCAATTCGGGGCAGCGGGACGCCCCGGCACGCGGCGCGGTCCTCGGTCGCTCCGCCGCGCTCGCGATGATGGGGCGCGCCGATCAGGCCCGAAAGATCGGAAACACCCGCCCTCCCTCGCGTTGATGCCCACCGGCACCCTTGCGTGCCTCCGTCACGGACGAGCGAGCGACATGGCCGAGACCCACAAGCCGAACGAGACCAAGCCGGGCTTCCAGCAGGGCAGCGCCAAGCCGGGCGACGCCAAGAACCCCGACAACAAGCAGGAGAAGCTGAACGAGCGCCTGGACGACGCCCTGGAGGAGACCTTCCCGTCGAGCGACCCGGTCTCGGTGAAGGTCACCAAGTAGGTCCCGCGCGGGCCGGGCGGATCAGGCCGCCCGGTCGTCCGGGACCGCCTCCCGCGCGCGCTCGATCAGGCGGCGGGCCTCGGGGCCCGGGACCGCGCGGCTGAACAGGAAGCCCTGCACCTCGTCGTAGCCCTCGGCGCGGAGCATCGCGAGCTGCTCGGCGGTCTCGACGCCCTCGGCGGTGGTGGCGATGCCGAGGCTGGTGCCCAGGCTCGCCACCGCGCGCACGATCGCCGTGCAGTGGGTGTTCTCGCCGACTTGGCTCACGAAGGAGCGGTCGAGCTTGATCTTGTCGAACGGGAAGCTGCGCAGGTAGCCGAGGCTGGAATAGCCGGTGCCGAAATCGTCCATCGCGATCCGGATGCCCATGGCCCGCAGCGCGTGCAGCGTCGCGAGGTTGGCGGCGCTGTCGGCGAGCAGGACCGATTCGGTGATCTCCAGCTCGAGGCGCCGCGGGTCGAGCCCCGCGGCGGCGAGCGCCCCGCGCACGGTCTCGACCAGGTCGCGGTTGCGGAACTGGATCGGGGAGAGGTTCACGGCGAGCCGGATCGCCTCCGGCCAGGTCGCCGCCTCGGCGAAGGCGGTCTGCATCACCCAGGCGCCGATCGGCACGATCAGGCCGGTCTCCTCGGCGAGGGGCACGAACTCGGCCGGCGAGACCGGGCCGTGCTCCGGGTGGTGCCAGCGCAGCAGCGCCTCGAAGGCGAGGATCCGGCCGGCGCGGGCATCCATCAGCGGCTGGTAGACCAGCGAGAACTGGCCGCGGGCGAAAGCCTCGCGCAGTTCGTTCTCGCGCCGCCGCCGCGCCTGCACCCAGGCATCCATCTCCGGCTCGAAGCACCGGAAGGTGCCGCCGCCCTCGGCCTTCGCCCGGTAGAGGGCGAGGTCGGCGTTCTTCATCAGCGTCTCGGGATCGGTGCCGTCCCGGGGCAGGCAGGCGACGCCGATGCTGGTGCCGATGTGGCAATCCTGGCCGTCCAGCCGGAAGGGGCGGCCGAGCTCGGCGATCACCCGCGCGATCAGCCCGTCGGCCAGCGCCGGGAGGTCCGGCCCGCGCACCAGGATGGCGAACTCGTCGCCGCCGAGCCGGGCCACGAGGTCGTCCTCGCGCAGGCAGCCGGCGATCCGCTCGGCCGCCTCGCGCAGCAGCGCGTCGCCGACCGGGTGGCCCAGCGTGTCGTTGACGATCTTGAACTTGTCGAGGTCGAGGCAGAGCAGCACCGCCGCCTCGCCGTCCCGGGCGTGGCGGGCGATCGCCTCGGCGAGGCGGTCCCGGAACAGCACGCGGTTCGGCAGCCCGGTGAGCGCGTCGTGGTGGGCCATGTGGGCGATGCGGGCCTCGGCCCGGCGCCGCTCGGTCATGTCGATGGCGGCCTCGAGCACGGCCTGCCGCCCCTCGAACGGCATCGCCCGCTGGAACAGGGACACCTCGATCGCGGAGCCGTCGGCGCGGCGGTGGAGGGTGCCGGTGGGCGGCAGGCCGGGCGCCGGCGCCGCGTCGGCGGCCATGGCGAGATCGGCCGGCGCCCGCTCCAGGAACTGCTCGCGGCTGTAGCCGTAATGGGCGATGGCCGCGTCGTTGACCGCCAGGAACCGGTCGCGCGCGTCGGCCACGACCCACATCGGCACCGGGTTGTTCTCGAACAGGAGCCGGAACGAGGCCTCTCGGGCCTTGATGTCGCCGACATCCGTCATCGTGACCGAGACGAGATCGCCGACGCAGCCCGCCTCGACCTTGAGGTAGAGCGTGCCGCCGTCGGAGCGGGGACGGCTCAGCTCGAAGGCCGCGCGCCCGCCCCGCTCGACCATGGCGGCGAGCGTCGCGATCGTCCGCGCGGTGACGGCCCCCGGGAAGAGCTGGCCCACGCGCTGCCACTGCAGGGCGGCGGCGGGGCGTTCCAGCAGGCGCTCGGCCCCGCGGTTGAGGGCGACGATCTTGAAATCGACCGGCCGGCCGGTCGCGTCCCGGACCGTGCTGAGGGCCAGGATGCCCTGGTCGGTGGCGGTGAACATCGCCTGGACCAGCTCGGTCCGGACGCTCGCCCCGTCGAACCCGACCAGCACGAACGGCTCGCCCCAGCGGTTGCCCAGGGGCACGCCGACGAGGCGGGTCGACGTCACCACCCCGACGGCGAGGCGATCGCACCGGGCGTAGGCGGGCTGGCCGGACGTGAGGGCGGCCGCGACCATCTCGTCGACGGGCTCGCGCAGCTCGATCGGGAGCGCGTCGACTGGAAGGGTCTCCGTCGGGTTGATCTCGGCCGGGACGATCCCGGACAACGGGCCCTCCGCGCATTCGGCACCCTGCGCGAGCCAGGCGCCGAAGACCTGGCCCGCCCAGAGGATCCGGGCGGCCCGCCCGTCGCGGGTCGTCACCAGGGCGGCCCGGTCGGCGAGGCGGCCGAGACTCCCGAGCACGACGGCCTCGTAGGACGGGATCGGCGCCCCCGGCGTCCGGCAATCCTGCCAGTGCCGGAGGAGGGTCTTGCCCGTCTGTCCGTCGTCGCGCTGCGCGCTCACCGAGCCGCCCCAGTTGTTCACCGGGTGCCAGGAAGCAGGGACTTCGTTTAAGCCGGGTTCATATGCCGACTTATAATCCCATGATACGTACTGTTCCCCAGCTCTAGCCAGGATTTCAGGCAGACTCGAGCAGCCGGCGGGCGATCACCTGCGCCTGGATCTCCGCAGCGCCCTCGAAGATCGAGAGGATGCGCGCGTCGCACAGGATCCGGCTCACCGGGTACTCGAGCGCGAAGCCGTTGCCGCCGTGGATCTGGAGGGCGTTGTCGGCCGCCGCCCAGGCGACGCGGGCGCCGAGCAGCTTCGCCATCCCGGCCTCTAGGTCGCAGCGCTTGCCCTCGTCTTTCTCGCGGGCCGAGAAGTAGGTGAGCTGGCGGGCGATGTTGATCTCCACCGCCATCATGGCGAGCTTGTCGGCCACCCGCGGGAAGTTCACCAGCGACTTGCCGAACTGGACCCGCTCCTCGGCGTAGCGCAGGCCGACGTCGAGGGCCGACTGGGCGACGCCGATGGCGCGGGCCGCGGTCTGGATGCGCGCCGACTCGAAGGTCTGCATCAGCTGGGCGAAGCCCTTGCCCTCGACCTCGCCGAGCAGGTTGCCGCCCGGCACCTCGAAGCCCTCGAAGGCGAGCTCGTACTCCTTCATGCCGCGGTAGCCGAGCACCTCGATCTCGCCGCCCGACAGGCCCTGGACCGGGAACGGCTCCGCGTCGGTGCCGCGGGGCTTCTCGGCGATCAGCATGGAGAGGCCCTTGTGGCCCTTCTCCTCGGGCTTGGTGCGGACCAGCACCGTCATGATGTCGGCGCGGACCGGGTGGGTGATCCAGGTCTTGTTGCCGGTGATCTTCCAGACGTCGCCCTCCTTCACCGCGCGGGTGCGCAGGCTCGCGAGGTCGGAGCCGGTGTTCGGCTCGGTGAAGACGGCGGTGGGCAGGATGTCGCCGGAGGCGATCTTCGGCAGGAAGCGCTGCTTCTGCTCCTCGGTGCCGCCGCACAGGATCAGCTCCGCGGCGATCTCCGAGCGGGTGCCGAGCGAGCCGACGCCGATATAGGCGCGGGACAGCTCCTCCGAGACCACGCACATGGCGGTCTTCGGCAGGCCCATGCCGCCGTACTCCTCGGGGATCGTCAGGCCGAAGACGCCGAGTTCGGCCATCTTCTGCACGATCTCCATCGGGATGTAGGCGTTCTTCAGGTGCCACTCGTGCGCCTGATCGACCACCTCGGCCTTGCCGAAGCGGCGCATCTCGGAGCGGATCGCCTCCATGTCCTCGTCGAGGCCCGAGGCGCCGACGGTCGCCGAGCCGCTGCCGTCGCGCATCTGCGCCACCAGGGCGGCGCGGTTCTCGGGCGTGTTGCCCTCGGCGATCAGGGTCTCGACCGCGTCCGTGCGGTACTGGGCCACCTCCTTGGCGGAGAGGCCGAGGGACCCGGTGAGGCGGACCATCTCGCCCTGGCTCATCGGGATGCCGGAGAACAGCTGGTCGAGATACTCGCCGGCGCCGATCCGGACGAGGAGCGCCTCGGTCTCGCCGAACCGGCCCTCCCCTTGCAGGCGCTCGGCGTAGCCGCCGAGCTCGTTCACCGCCTCCGCGTAGGTCGCGAGCCACGCGAGCCCGTGGGCGGCGTGCTGCTGGCCCTCGAGCTTGGCCGCGTCGATCCGCCCGTCCGTCCCGAGGATCCGCGTGCGGACCCGGCGCGTGGCCTCGGCGGCCAGCGCCTTCGCGCTCTCACCGGCGGCCTTGGTGAGGGCCACGAGATCCTGCGGCTCGGTCTGGATGGCGGGGGATGCGGACATGGTTCTCTGCTCGCGTGGCGTCTTCTTGGATCGGGTCTTTTAACCTGCCGCAGTCCGGAGCCGAAGCAGATTTCGTTTGTCTCGCCTTGAACTGAAGTTGAATACCGGAGCTGGCGGGCCGGCGCGCAGCCCCGCGAAGTCAAGGCCGGACCGGCGCGGCGGCGCGCGACGGTCCGGACACTGATGATCGTGCCTCCAGCCTGCCGAAACCTGCTCGCCGGACGGCCCCGGCTCAGCGCCTCTGCTCGCACCGGGTCTTCAGGTAGGACCCGTCCTCGCCCTTGAAGCCGGCATTGGCCGCCAGGACCGGCCCCTGGACGAGGCATTCCTGGAGCGTGTGGGCAGGCCCCGTGACCACGTCGATGGCGGTCTCGCGCGAGCAGTCCGGGGCCTGGACGGAGGCGGCGCAGATGAGGGCGACGACGATGATCTGGTTCATGGGGCCTCCCGTGCGGGCCCGGCTCTCGAGACGGCGGGCGGCGTCTACCGAAAGATGGACCGCCCGACCTGGTTCCCTCGGTCCGGCCGCCCCGACGTGGCGCCGATGTCGCGCCGATGTCACGCCGATGTCGCGCCGAGCTCGCCGCGCCGTCACACCAGCGCGGCGAGATCCGCACCGGCCTCGATCCGGTCGGGGGCGGGCACGCGGCCCTCGCCCAGCAGGTGGAGGAACGCCGTGAAGGCCGGGTTGCGGCCGACGCTGCAGGCGGCCACCGCGCGGTTGTCGCGGACGTAGTAGGCGATGAAGTCGAGCGCCGCCGGGTCGCCCTGCAGGATGATCCGATCGAAATCCGGCGCGTAGCCGCCGTAGTCCAGGCGCTTGTCGCCCTGGTTGCTCCAGAAGAACGGCGCGCCCGCGAAGGCGCCGGTGGCGCCGAGCATCGCCCGGGCGACGTGCGTGCCGTGCTGCTGCGCCAGCCGCCAGTGCTCGATCCGCGCCGTGGCGCCGCTGCCGCGCTCCGGGAAGGCCGCGATGTCGCCCGCGACCCAGACGTTGTCGGCGAGCTTCAGGTCGGCGCCGACCTTGAGGCCGCCGGACTCGTCCGGCTCCACCCCGGCGACGATCCCGGTCTCCGGCGCGGCGCCGGCGCCGATCAGCACGAGGTCGGCCGGGAGCCGCACGCCGTCCTCGGTCTCGACGGCCTCGACCGATCCGGTGCCGGCGATCCGCGCGACCGTGCCGGTCACGAAGGTCACGCCGTTGCCGGCGTGGTAGCGCTTCAGCGCCGCGCCCACGGCCTCGCCGAAGCGCTTGGCGAAGGGGATCTCCTCCCGGGACAGGACCGTCACCGACAGGCCGCGCTTGGTCAGGAAGGCCGCGGCTTCCAGGCCGATGAAGCCCGCGCCGATCACCACCACGCGCGTCGCCCGCTCCGCGGCCTCGCTGAGGCGCACCGCGTCGTCGAGGCTGCGCAGGGTCATCACGCCGTCGCGGTCCCTCCCCTCGAAGTCCGGCACCACCGCGCGGCTGCCGGTGGCGATCAGCAGCGCGTCGCCGGTGAGCGTGCGCCCGTCCGCCAGCGCGACGCTGCGGCCGGCCGGATCGATCCGGGTCGCCTCGGCCTCGACGCGCTCGACCCGGTGGGCGGCGGCGAAATCCGGCTCCAGCAGGGTCTTCTCCGCCGGGGTGGGCTTGGCCAGGAACTGCTTGGACAGCTTGGTCCGGTCGTAGGGCGGGTGGCGCTCGCGGCCGACCAAGGTGATCGCCCCCGCGAAGCCCTCGCGCCGGAGCGTGGTGACGCAGGCGACCGCCGCCGCACCGGTGCCGACGATCAGGACATGCGCGACGGGCGTCTCCGCCCGCTCGGCCGGAGCGGGCTCAGGGCTGAGGGTCGCCACCGCCTCGCCGCCCTCGATCCGGACGGGATAGCGGGTGAGCGCCTCCAGCGCCGGCGGCTCCTCCAGGCCGCCGTCGGCGACCGCGAAGGCCGCCTTGTGCCAGGGGCAGTAGAGCCGGCCGCCGCAGATCTCGCCCTTGGCCAGCGGCGCGCCGAGATGCGGGCACTTCGCCTGGAAGGCGCGCACCCCGTCGGCGTCGCGCACGAACAGCACCGCGTCGTCGCCGGCCTTGCCCTCGGCCTTGCCGCCGAGGGGGATCGCGTCGAGGGCGAGGCGGATCTCGCGGGGCTTGTCCTGGTTCATCCTCGCCTCGCGCGCTGCCGGCCCGGGCCGATCCGGCCCGCGCGCACCAAACCGCGAGGGCGCGAAGGGTTTCCGCGCCTTCCGTCGCAGGGGCGTCGGACCCGGCGCGGGCTTCAGCGGCAAGCTCAGCCGCGGCTCGCCACCGCCACGCCGAGGGCGGCGAGAGCCATGCCGGCGCCCTGCACGGGTGTGAGCACCTCGCCGAACAGCAGGTAGCCGAGGACCGCCGCGACCGGCGGCACGAGGAAGAACAGGGCGGCGACGCCCGCCACCGCCCCCCGCCGGATCAGCACGAGCAGCAGCAGGATTCCCGCGACCGAGTTGACCAGGACCGCCCAGCCGAGGCCGAGCCACAGGGCCGGCGCCGGGTCGAACGCGGCGCCGCCGAAGGCGAGCGCCAGCGGGATGGCGCAGGCCATGCCGCCGACGAACTGGAGGGTCGCGCCGGCCAGGAGATCGACCCGGCCGCCGGTGCGCTTCTGCCAGAGCGTCCCGAGGGTCAGCGCCAGCACCGCCAGGAGGCTGACGGCCAGCGCCGCGGGCGGGATCCCGGACGGGTCCGTGGCGCCGAGCTTCGGGGCGAGCACGAGGCCGGTGCCGACGAAGCCCATGAGGATCCCGAGCGCCCGCCGGCCGCTGACCCGCTCGCCCAGCAGCGGCTGCGCCAGGAGCGCGGTGAGCAGCGGCTGGAGGCTGCCGACGAGCGCCGCGATGCCGGCCGGCAGCCCGTGGCTCACCGCCCAGAAGACGCCCGACAGGTAGACGCCCTGCATCAGGAAGCCCGCGATGACCGGGTCGCGCCACCCCGCCCGGTCCCCCGGCCAGCGCACCCGGGCGGCCGCGGCGATCAGGGCCAGGACCAGGGCGACGGCCGTGAAGCGGATTGCGGTGAAGGCCAGCGGATCGACGTGCGGCACGACCGCCCGGGCCGAGATGAAGCCCGTGGCCCAGATCGGGATGAACAGCGCCGGGAGAGCGCCGGACGCGAGCGTCGACGGGCGGGAGAGCGTAGGCATGGCCGCCGGACGGAGCATGCCGGCGCGCCCGGCGCAACGGTGATCTCGCCCGCGGGGCGCGACCGGCACCGGCGTGGCGCGGACGCGTCACCGGCCGCCGATCGGGACCGGAGCGCGCCGGCGGCGTTGACGCGCGGGTGCCGGCGCCGTTCATCGGCGGACCTCTCCCGGAGAGGGCCGCCCCGAGGATCGCGCGATCGAGGATCGTTGGATACCCGTGAAACCCCTCCGCAGCGGATTACAGGTCATGGGCGTCGCCGCGCAGCGCTTCGTCTCCCATGACGGCTGGGCGATCGCGAGCCACATCGCGCTCTCGAGCCTGACCTCGCTGTTCCCGTTCCTGATCTTGCTGGCGGCGCTCGCCGGCCTGTTCGGCACCCAGTCGCTGGCCGACGAGGCCGGGGTGCTGATCTTCGACGCGTGGCCGCGGGAGATCGCCAAGCCGATCGTCGGCGAGGTGCACCGGGTGCTCACCGAGCAGCGCAGCGGCGTGCTGACGCTCGGCGCGCTGTTCGCCCTGTACTTCTCCTCCTCGGGCGTCGAGAGCCTGCGAGTCGGGCTGAACCGGGCCTACGGCCTGCGCGAGAGCCGGCCCTGGTGGCTGACCCGCCTCGAATCGATCGGCTACGTGATCTGCGGCGCCTTCGCGATGCTGGCCTTCGCGCTGCTCGTGGTGCTGGGGCCGCTGATCTGGCGCAACGTCGTCCTGGTCGCGCCGGGCCTGGAGCCCCTGAGCCTCACGGTGGCGATCGGGCGGATCGCCGTCACGGCCCTGCTGCTCGCCGTCGTGCTGGTCATCGCCCACAAGTTCGTCGCGGCCGGGCGGCGCTCGATCCTGTCGGTGCTGCCGGGGATCGGGGTGACCCTGCTCCTGTGGTTCTTCGCCGGCCTCGGCTTCGGCTACTACCTGGACCGGTTCTCCAACGCCTACGCGTCGACCTACGGGGGGCTGGCCACCGCGATGGTGTTCCTGGTCTTCCTCTACTGGCTCGCCGCCATGTTCCTGTTCGGCGGCGAGATCAACGGCACGGTGATCGCTGCCCGCCGCACCCGCCTGCAGGCGAAGATGCTGGCGCGCCGGGCCGAGATGGAGGGCCGCAGGGCCGGGACGGGGATCCCGGGACCGGGCGCCTGACGCCTCTCGGCCCCCGCCCCGACGACGCGGTGGTCCCGGCGGCGGCGGCTCACGCCGCCAGCGCCAGCCCCTCGTCCTCCTCCGCCTGGGCCGCCATGAACTGCGCCCGGGCGAGTTCGGCGAAGCGGCCGCCTTCGGCCACCAGCTGGTCGAAGGTGCCGGCCTCGACGATCCGGCCCTCGTGGAACACCAGGATCCGGTCGGCGTCGCGGATCGTCGCGAGGCGGTGGGCGATCACGAAGGTGGTCCGCCCCTCCATCACGGTCTCCAGGGCGCCCTGGAGCTTGCGCTCGGTGGCGGCGTCCAGCGCCGAGGTCGCCTCGTCGAGGATCAGGATCGGCGGGTTCTTCAGGAGCGCCCGGGCGATCGAGAGCCGCTGGCGCTCGCCGCCCGAGAGCGACCGGCCGCGCTCGCCGATCACCGTGTCGAGCCCGTCGGCCTGGCGCGCCATGAAGGCGCTGGCCTGGGCCCGCTCCAGGGCGTCGAGCATCTCGGCGTCGGTGGCGTCGGGGCAGCCGACCTGCAGGTTCTCGCGGATCGAGCGGGCGAACAGCATCGGCTCCTGGAACACCACGCCGATGTTGTGGCGCAGGGAGGCGAGGCCGACGTCGCGGATGTCCATGCCGTCGATGCGGATCGCGCCGGAGGCCGGGTCGAAGCTGCGGTGCAGGAGGCCGAGCGTCGTCGACTTGCCCGAGCCGGTGGTGCCGACCAGCGCGATCGTCTCGCCGGGCTTGGCGGTGAACGAGACCCCGTCGAGCGCCTGGCGCCTTCCGTCGTACGAGAAGGCGACGTCCTCGAAGGTGACCGCGCCCTCGAAGCGGGCGACCTGCCGGGCGTGCGGCCGGTCGGCCACCGCCGGGACGGTGTCGTAGATCTCGAAGAACTCGGCGATCTTCGGCGCCTGCTGGAACAGGCCGTTGACGAAGCCGACCACGTGGTCGAGCCGGGCCACGAAGGCGGTGGCGAGGCTCATGAAGGCCACGACCTCGCCCACCGTGGTGGTGCCGGCCTGGTAGAGCCAGATGCCGGTGACGAAGATCGCCGTCATGGTGATGGTCGCCGAGGCGCGGGTCGCCACGTTGGCGAGCGCCCACCAGGACAGGACCGGGATCTGGGCGGCGAGCAGGTTGGTGATGATGCCGCGCATCGCCTCCTTCTCGGCCTTGGCGCGGGTGAAGGACTGGATCACCGCGACGTTGCCGAGGGCGTCGGAGGCGTGGGCGGCCAGCCCCGAGTTGAACGCCTCGACCTGACCCTGGAGCGTCTCGGTCCGGCGCATCACGAAGGTGGTGAGCGCCGTGAAGGCCAGCACCAGCACCACCAGGATCGAGCCGAGCTGCCAGTTGATGAACAGGGTCATCGGCAGGAGCACGCCGAGCGAGACCAGGGCGACGAGGTGGTCGCGGAAGAAGCCGAGCCACAGCCACGCCATGCCGTTCGTGCCCTCCAGCATCGCCTTCAGGACGCGGCCGGAATGGTTGGCCGAGTGGAAGGCGAGCGGCAGGTCGAGGACGTGCTCGAAGTAGCTCGCCATCGACGATAGGCGGTTGCGGTGCGCCAGCCGGTCGGCGTGGAGCGCGATGAACACGCCCGCCGCGATGGTGAAGAAGCCGAACGCCACCCAGGCGGCGAGCAGGGGCAGCATCGTGCCCATGGCGTCGCCGCCGCGCTTGAGATGGGTCAGCTGGTCGATGATCCGGCCCATCAGCAGGGGCTCAGCGAAGGCCGCGATCGCCAGGACCACGTTGGTGACGGCTAGGCCTATCGCCAGCCGCCGCTCCGCCTTCAGAAATCCCAGGACCCGCCCGTACAGACGAACCATCGTACCGCTCCGCCACCCCTGGCGCGGCCCGTGTGACCCGGGTCTCACGCCTTCACCGAGGAGGTCCGCGCAGCCGGCATGCGTGCCGGATCCGCGTCAAACCCCTCGTACGAAACGGGTATGCCAGCGCCTGCCTGAACGGGCGATGACGGGCCGATACAGGTTCGAAACAGTCGCCTTTACGGTTGCTTCAGCAAAGTTTCCCGAAGCTTAGCGCGGACCCGCCGCGTCCCGGACGCGCGGGCGGGGCGCGACGGCTCGGCGGCCCCGGCGCGGCGTTCGCGCCGTTCATGATCGACGGCGTGCGGCTGTCCGGACGACCGATTCGCCTCCCGCCGGCGAGGCCGCCCCCCTTCCATGCCGGCCGACCGGCGGGCGCCGCTACTTCGCGGTGAGCAGCGCCCAGTAGACCTTGTACTTCGAGCCCGGCGCGTAGGCGGTGGCGATCCCCATCCGGGTCGCCCCGGGCGCCAGCATGGTGGCGTCGTGGGGCGGGCTCTCGCGCCAGCCCGAGAAGGCCTCGGCCAGGGTGTGGTAGCCCGCCGAGAGGTTGGCGTTGACGTTCGCGTAGCCGAGCCGCTCGACGGCGGCCTTGACGGTCTGGGCCCGGCTCGGCCGGTCGGCGAGCGCCATGGCGGCCGCCTCGGCCTCCGCGAGGCGCTGCAGTTCGGGATCGACCGTCAGCGGCGGCGCGCCGCGGTTGCGGCGGTAGGACGAGATCATGTCGCGGGCCGCCTCGACGTCGATATGCGCGCTGTTGCTGGCGAGCGGCAGGTAGATGCTCGGCAGCCCGGCGCTGCTCGGCGGCTGGGCGGCGCAGCCACCGAGCAGCGCCGCCGCCAGCGCGGCCGGGCCGACCATCCGGGCCCCGGTCCTGATCCGGGCGAGCCCGCGCCCCGCATATCGACCGTCCCGTTCGCGTCTCGTCACGTTTCACCCATCCCTGCGACGGCCCCACCGCCCAGCCGCCATATAGGGGCTGCCGCTCGGCCGCGCATCGGACGGTTAGGGCTTCCTCAAAGGCCTTCGGTCTAAAATCGCACACCGATGACGACCGCGCGTTCCCTGGCCCCGGTGGATCCACCCCGCGACCGACCCGTCGGCGGGCCCGCGGACCCGTCTGAGGCTGCAGTCGAGGCGGCGTCGGAGGCCGCGGCCGCGCGCGCCCTCCAGCGGACGATCCTCCGCCAGCAGGCCGGCCTGCTGGCGCGGCAGGAGCGTGCCCTTGCGGCCGCCGGGATGGGCCTCTGGTCCTGTCGCCTGCGCGACGGCGCCCTCGACTGGTCCGGGGGCGTCCACGACCTGTTCGGCGTCCGCCGGGGCGCGGCGCTGCACCGGCCCCGGATCCTGGACCTCTACGAGCCGACCTCGCGGCGCCTGCTGGAGGCGCTCCGGCACCGGGCGATCGCCGGGAGCGGCGCCTTCGTGCTCGACGCCGAGATCCAGGCCGGGGGCCGGCGGCGCTGGATCCGGATCCGCGCCGCGGTCGAGGCCGAGGACGGGCGCCCCGCCCGCCTGTTCGGAACCAAGCAGGACGTGACGGAGGAGATCGCCCGGCTGGCCGAGCTGAGCCGGCGCGCCGAGCGCGACCCGCTCACCGGGCTGGCGAACCGCCGCGGATTCGAGGCGCGGTTCGAGGCCGGGACGGACGGCGCCGGTCCGGATCCCCTCGCCGCCCTGCTGCTGATCGACCTCGACGGGTTCAAGCCGGTCAACGACGTCCACGGCCACGCGGCCGGCGACCTGTGCCTCCGGCGCTCGGCCGCGCGGCTCGCCGCCGTCTGCCGGGATGCGGCCCTCGTGGCCCGCATCGGCGGCGACGAGTTCGCCGTGCTCCTGCGGGCGCCCGTCGACCCGCTCGCGCTGGTGGAGCGCGGCCGGCGCGTCGTCGCCGCCCTGAGCCGGCCGATCCCGTATCGCGGCCGGGAGTTGCGGATCGGCGCCTCCGTGGGGATCGCGGTGGGAGACGCCGCGGGGATGTCCAGCGGGCGCGGGGGCCGCGCCCGGCTGTTCGGCCGGGCGGACGCGGCGCTCTACGCCGCCAAGGACGCGGGCGGGAACGCCGTCCGGATCGCCCTCGGCGGCGGCCGGTCAGGCGCCGGCGGTGCGCAGGCCGCGGTCGCGCTGGGGCCGGGCTGATTCGCCGCCCTCGGGAACCGCGGCCGGCTGGATGAAGCGGCTGGCGATCTCGCCCATGGCGCTCTGCATCGTGTCGAGGCCCTGCACGGTGACGATGCTGGAGCCGGGCCCGAGCGGCGGGATGAAGCCCGCCTCCGAGAGGGTCGCGAACACCGAGAAGTTCAGGTCGGTCACCACCTTCTGGCCGAGGCTCACGTCCACGATCCAGACGAGCAGCTCGAATTCGAGGAACGGGTCGCCGATCTTCTTGAACACCACCCGGGGCGGGGGCTCCTTCAGGATGTCGGAGTGGCTCTGCGCGCAGGCCGTGATCATCTCGGCGGCGCGCACCGGGTCCTGGTTGCGCAGGACACTGACCGTGATGCTGACGCGCCCGGTCCGGTCGCCCCGCACCCGGTTCTTCACCACCCCGGAGATCAGGTTCGAGTTCGGCACGATCACGGCCGAGCGGTCGAAGGTCTGGATCTCGGTGGAGCGGACCGAGATCCGCTTCACGATGCCCTCGGAATCGCCGATCACCACTTGGTCGCCGACCCGGATCGGGCGCTCCCACAGGAGCAGCAGGCCGGAGACGAAGTTGTTGACGATCGACTGGAGGCCGAAACCGATACCGACCGACAGGGCGCCGGCCACGATGGTGAGCTTCTCGAGGCTCAGGCCGAGATACGAGAAGGCGAGCGCCAGCGCGATCAGGAAGCCGCAATAGCCCGCCACTGTGGTGATCGAGTTGCGCAGGCCCGCGTCGAGGTCGGTGGCCGGCAGGTAGGTGTTCTCCAGCCAGCGCTGCACCCCGCGGGTGATGAACACGCCGACCACCAGGATGCCGATCCCGAAGGCGATGCTCGAGAGCGAGATCGTGACGTCGCCGACCTTGAAGCCGAAGAAGGCTTGCCGGACCGACGAGACGATGTCGGTGGAATCGAGCCCCCAGGGCGCCAGCACGAGGATCGCGGCCGCGAGGAACAGGACGAGCCGGGTCGCGCCGGTCGTCAGGACCGAGATCTGGTTGAGCGAGCGCTTGCGCAGGCCGGTATTGGCCTGGAGCGTGGTGGCGAGCCGCGTCTCGTCGCTGAGCGCGCGGCCGACGAAGATGTCGACGCTCTGGACCAGCAGGTAGAGCAGCACGAGGACGGCGGCGTCCCAGATCAGCTGGTCGATCAGGAAGGCCGCGAAGGCCACGTAGCCCACCAGCGCGCCGAGCCCGATCAGCGCCACCGCGGCCCAGCCCAGGAGCCGCGCCGGCCCGCCGATGCCCGTCGTGGTCTTGGTCGGCACGTAGGGGCCGAAGCAGGCCTCCTCCTCCTGCTCGGTGTCGGCGAAGCGGTGGAGGCCGACCGCGAGGATCAGCGCGGTGGCGACCGCCCCGATGCCCCGCGTGGCGATGGAGATCGGCAGGGCCGCCGAGATCCCGGAATTCAGGGCCTCGACGGACTTCACCACGGTGATCACCGTGGCGATGCCGACGGCGAGACGGGTCAGGCGCGTGGCCGCCGCGTCGCTCACCGGGGCGGGCCGCCACGCCGGCTTCTCGGGGCTGAGCAGCCCGTCGCAGAGGGCCTCCACGAAGGCGATGAAGGCCAGCCCCCCGAGGATCGCGGCGGCGACCGGCAGCAGCCGGGACGGCAGCAGGTTGGTGGAATCCAGGGCGTAGTAGACCGCGTAGGATCCGGCCACCGCCGGCACCGTGCCGAGCAGGATCACCCGCCAGGCCGCGAGCATCACGGCGCGCCGCGACGGGTCGGTCTTGGTGGCGTCCCGGCGGGCGCCCTTGGGGGCGATGTTGCGCCGGCCGAAATACAGCGCCACCGAGATCCCGAAGGCGAGCCCCAGGAACAGCAGGTTGGCGAGGTTGCCGTTGCGGGAGAACAGCAGCCCGATATCCGACACGGCGCTCTGCAGGGCGCGCGTGTCCCGGGGGACGTCGCCCATCACCTTGGTCCAGAGACCGGGGCCGACCAGCGGCTGGGAGCGCTGGAGCAGGTCGCGGGTGAACGATTCGCGGCGGCGATTCGAGACGCGGTCGACAATCTGATCGCCCTGCACCACCAGGGAGCGGGCCAGCCGCTGGGTCTCGTCGATGCGGGTGACGGCGGCCTCGCGCTCGGCGCGCTCGGCGGCGACGTCGGCGCTCTCCTGGGTGTCCTTGGGTTTCGGCCCGAGCTGGGCCAGGCGCTCGCGCGCGGCCTCCAGCGGCGCGTCGAGCCGGGTGACCAGGGTGCGGATCTCGTCGGTGACCGTCACGGCGCTGTCGCGGATGGCGGTGAGGTCGGCCACCGTCAGCTCCGTGTGGCCGAGCTGCTTCTCGCGAGCGTCGAGCTCGGTCTTGGCGGCGTCGAGCTTGGCCCGGACCTTCTTGAACTGCTCGGGAACCTCGGCCTTGGCGGCCGGCGCGGGCTTCGCGTCGGACGGCTTCGCGTCGCTCGCCTTCGCGTCAGGCGCCTTGCCGTCCGCGAGCTTGGCCTCGGGCGCGGCCCCGGTGTCGGCGGCCTTGTGCTCCGCGGGCTTCTGATCGGCGGCCTTCGGATCGGCGGACTTGGCGGCGGGCGCCGGATCCTGGGCGAAGGCCGGCAGGGTCAGGGCCGCCGGGGTTGCGAACACCAGCGCGGCGAGCAGGGCGAGTGCGCGGGACGGGCGCGGCGCGCCCTCCGGCTTCCGGGTCCGCGCTGGGATACGATGCATGAGCAACCTCTCGTCGGGCGCGCGGCGGCCGGCCGGAGTCCGGCATCGGCGAATCGGCGGCGATCGGGGACCGGGCGGGCCTCCTGGCGGCCGGGCGCTCTGGGCGAGCAATAGGGCGAAACCGTGCCGCTGCCCACCCCGGGGGGAGCCCGCGCCGGGTCCCGCCCCCGCGAGCCCGCTGTGGGTGCGTCCCCGGGGCTCATCCGGAAAAGCTTCACAAGGGTGTCACGCTGGGATTAGATGAACACCTGATGGACAGGGCCTTTTCGTTGCTACGCGAAAGGGCGCGGTCGGTGGCGATACCGGCCCGGCCCGGCCGCGTTCCGGATGCTACCGCATCGACCGGCGCCCCCGCGCGCCGGCCCGCCGCCCTGTTGTTCCCTCCGTCTCTCCCGTCAAGCCGTCGCTCCGCGCGCCGGCCCGTTCTGCATCGGCCACGGGCCGGTTCGGACGGGCCGGCGGGGCGGCGGCATGGTCCCGCGCGTCCCACGCGCCAGAGCTAGTCCGAAGAGTCGCGCCGATGATGGATCTCCAAACCCTCGTCCTCAACGCGGATTATCGGCCGCTCTCGTACAATCCGCTCTCCCTCTGGTCCTGGAAGGACGCCTTCACGGCCCTGTTCCTCGACCGCGTCACCCTGGTGGCGAGCTACGACGTCGAGGCGCGCTCGCCCTCGTGCGCCCTGCGGGTGCCGAGCGTCGTGGCGCTGAAGAACTACGTGGCGCTGGCCCGCAGCCCGGCCTTCACCCGCTACAACATCTACCTGCGCGACGGTTTCAGCTGCCAGTATTGCGGCCTGCGGCTGCCCTCGGGCGGCCTGACCTTCGACCACGTCGTGCCGCGCTCCCGGGGCGGCCTGTCGAGCTGGGAGAACGTCGTGGCGGCCTGCTCGCCCTGCAACCTGCGCAAGGCCAACCGCACGCCGGACGAGGCGGACATGCCGCTGATGACCGAGCCCCGGCGGCCGACGCGCTACGAGCTGCACCACCGGCAGCCCGAGTTCGACCACCGCCAGTACCATCACACCTGGCTCGACTACCTCTACTGGGACAGCGAGCTGGAGAGCTGAGGGCGGCGCGGAGGCCTCACCAGGCCGGCTCGCGGCGGGGCGGCTCGTTGTACATCGGGACGTTGTGGTTGCGCGGCAGGTAGCCCTGCACCAGGACGTGCGGGGGGACGGCCGGAACGGACCGCACCGGGCTCCGGTATCGAACGCTGCGCGGCGGATGCGGGTCGCGCGGCCAATCCGCCGCGACGGCGGGGTCGAGGAGCGGGCCGGCACCGAGCAGCAGGACGGTGAACCGGATGGTGCGTGCGTACCGCATGAGCAGGCTCCCGCCGAAGCGCGGCATCAGAACTTGACGGCCGCGCCGGCGCGGACGGTGTTCAGGTTGACCTTGTGCCCGTCGAAGGCATCGAAGAGCACGTACTGATACTCGGCGCGCAGGAGGATGTTGGGCGTGATGGCGTACTCGACGCCGGTTCCGGCCGAGAAGCCGCCGACGATCTTGGTCTTGGCGCGGTTGAATACCAAGGGATCGGACAGGATCCCGGCATTCGGGTTGCTCGCGTCGAACGAGCTGTACCCGTAACGTCCGACGAAGGCCGGCTTGGTCGCGTCCGTGATCGCCTGGTTCGCTCTGTAGGTTGTCTGGTCGTAGCCGGCCACCTGCACGGACACGTGGTCGGCGATCTGCGCGGATCCGATCGCGAATCCGCCCGTCACGAAGGGAAGAAAGTTTCCGAACGCGTAACCCGCTCGGGCGCGCAGCGTGGCGTAATCGTCGAGCTTGGTACGGGAGCTGCTCGCGAGGTTGACGTAGTTCACGAAGCCATCGTTGGTCACCATCTGCCGGCCGATGGTGTCATTGACCGCGCCGCCCGAGCCGAAATGCGTGTAGTCGGCCTCTATACCGAGAACGATCTCGTCGAACTGAATGTTGTAGCCGACAAACGCGCCGAAGCTGGTCCCGTTCACACGCCGATTGGCGTTCGAGGACATCAGGGTCGAGACGTGGTACTGGTTCTCGACGCTGGTCTGGCGCAGATCATTGGCAACGATCGGCTGGGCGGTGTTCCCGAAGCCCAGGCTCGTCGACGTGTAGCCGCCGTGGCCGCCGACATACACGCCGCTCCAGTCGACCACCGGGGCTGGGACCGGGTCGTAATCCGCGCCGCGCAGGTAATCGTAATCGAGATCCGCGGCGCGCGCGGTGTTCACGCCGCAGAGACCGAGAACCGCCAGCAGCGGGAATGTGACGGTACGCATCGGGATCGTCCTGGGACGGAAAGAGACGGACGGCGGATCGAGCCTCGACACGGTGATACGCCGGTAACCTTAATTCTCCGTTGCTCGACTACGACAGATCAGTCCCGATCCGGGGATGCCAGTCCCGGGGCGTCGTGGCGGATATTGGGTTGGCCACGGACGGGCTGAGGACAGGCCGAGAACCGGGCCTGTCGCGGCGGGGCGCCGAAACGCGAGACGGCGCGGAGAACCTCCGCGCCGTCGTCGTCCGTCCGGGGGAATCGCGGTCGAGGCGCGATCAGTACTTGCGCACCAGCGGGCCGGGGATCGGCTCCGGCATCAGCGGCGGCAGCGGGGCCGCCACGAAGCCGCCGAGGTAGTAGCGCAGGCCGATCTTCACGTCGTGCGCCTCGATGTCCTTGATCTTGATCGCCTGCAGGCTGCCGGTGCAGCACGGGACGAAGCCCGGGCCGGTCTCGGCCTTGCCGAGGTTCAGGTAGCGGTAGGCCACTTCGATCTTCAGCGCGTCGGTCACGTTGTAGGCGAGACCGGCGTGGAGCGCCCAGGCGAGGCTGCCGGTGGTCTTGTCCTTGTAGAACTTGCTGCCGCTGTTGGTGTTGTAGACCGGATTGCCGTTCGGGTCGTAGACCGGGGCGTACGGGATGCAGCCGCAGCCGGCATTCGTGTAATCGTACGCGTAGGTCGGGCTGGTGAACTGCTGGTTGGTCGAGTAGCTCGAGACGTGGTTGAACGCGTAGCCGACGCCGCCGCCGATGAACGGCGTGATGCCGTACCACGTGCCGAGGTCGAAATACGCGTTGGCCAGAACCACCGCGGAGTCGAAGTTGCCGCTCGACTTGTTCACGCCGTACGAGCCGAGCCCGTTGTCGAAATCCGGACCCTTGTAGTACTCGCTGCCGCGCAGGCCGGTGGAGTAGCGGTACTCACCGGTGATGTCGCCGCGCAGGAACGGGGTGAACTGGTAGCCGACGCCGACGCCCGCGAAACCGCCGCCGCCGACCGCGTTGCCGAAGGCGCGGTTGGACTCGGCGTAGCCGGTGTAGTCGTAGGCGTCGCTGTAGCGCGGACGGGTGTAGATGCTCGCGCCCACGTCGCCGCGCAGGTACCAGCCGCCGCCGACCTCGATCGGCGGGGGCGGCGGGGGCGGGGGCGGCGGCAGCATCAGATCCGCGGCCGCGGCGAGGCAGGGCGCACCGACGCTCGCCGCGAGCGTCAGGCTACGCACCAAAGCGTTCAGCTTGGAGCGGGCCATGAGGATTCCTTCACTGGACTCGTGAGCCGGACGCGCGGCGCGCGGTCCCGGGGTACGAGGGCAGGATGGAAGGAACGTCTTAAATCCGGCTTAACGTTAAATGTTAGGCTTGCGCATCCGTTGCCGAACTGTCGAAACGGATATCCGGGCGAGACTTGCTTGTTTCGGCTGCGCCGCTCCGCCGGGGTCGGCGCAGTTCTTCTGTCGGGGCCGGACGGCGCGGGGGCTGAGGCCGCATGGGACCCGACGACGTGCGCATCCTGGCGCTGATGCTGCCCGAGGCGGTGGCGGGCGCCCACAGCGGCAACCCGGATTTCCGGGTCGGCGGCCGGGTCTTCGCGACCCTCTGGGTCGAGGAGGCGCGCGTGGTGCTGCGCCTCGCGCCCGCCGATCAGGCCGCCCTGTGCGAGGCCGAGCCGGACCTGTTCGCGCCGCTCGACGGCGCCTGGGGGCGGCGGGGCTGGACCAATCTCGACCTCGACCCGTGCGCGGAGGAGATTCTGCGGGCGGCGCTGCTGGCGGCGTGGCGGATGACCGCACCCGCGGAGCTGCGCGCCGCCTACGCCGATCTGGGCTGACTCGGGCTGCCCCGTCGGAGTCGGGCCGCGCCCCTCCTGGGCTCCGGCCTCAGGCCGCCGCGCGGGTGACGGCGTCGACCACCTCGTCGACCACCGCGTTGACGAGGCCGCGGTCGTCGCCCTCGGCCATGACGCGGATCACCGGCTCGGTGCCCGACGGGCGGATCACGAGGCGGCCGGCATTGCCGAGCCGCTCGCGGGCGTGCTCGATGGCGCTGACCACGCTGTCCTCGCGCAGGGGCTCGCCGCTCCGGTAGCGGACGTTCTTGAGGATCTGCGGCAGCGGGTCGAAGCAGTGGCAGACCTCGCTCACGGGCCGGTTCTGCCGCTGCACCACGCTCAGCAGCTGCAGGGCGGCCACGAGGCCGTCGCCGGTGGTCGTGTAGTCCGACATGATGATGTGGCCGGACTGCTCGCCGCCGAGGTTGTAGCCGTGCGCCCGCATGTGCTCGAGGACGTAGCGGTCCCCCACGGCCGTGCGGGCCAGGGTCAGGCCGAGGCCGCCGAGGAAGCGCTCCAGGCCGAGATTCGACATGATCGTCGCCACCACGCCCGGCTGCGTCAGGCGCTCGTCCTCCTTCCAGGAGCGCGCCACGACGGCCATGAGCTGGTCGCCGTCGACCACCTGGCCCTTCTCGTCCACGATCAGCACCCGGTCGGCGTCGCCGTCCAGCGCGATCCCGATATCGGCCCGGCGCTCGCGCACCATGTCGATCAGGGCCGCGGGCGCGGTCGAGCCGACGTCCCGGTTGATGTTGAACCCGTCCGGCTCGGTGCCGATGGCGATCACCTCGGCGCCGAGCTCCCACAGGGTCTCGGGGGCGACCCGGTAGGCCGCGCCGTTGGCGCAGTCGACCACGACCCGCAACCCGTCCAGCGTCACCTGCCGCGGCAGGGTCCGCTTGGCGAACTCGATGTAGCGGGCGTGCACGCTCTCGATGCGCTTGGCCCGGCCGAGGTCGTTCGAGCCGGAGAGGCGCTTGTGCATGTCGGCGTCGATCAGCCCCTCGATCTCGTGCTCGATCGCGTCGTTGAGCTTGAAGCCGTCGGGCCCGAACAGCTTGATGCCGTTGTCCTCGAACGGGTTGTGCGAGGCCGAGATCATCACGCCGAGATCGGCCCGCATCGAGCGGGTCAGCATCGCCACCGCCGGCGTCGGCACCGGCCCGAGCAGGAGCACGTCCATGCCCACCGAGGTGAAGCCGGCGACGAGCGCGGTCTCGATCATGTAGCCGGAGAGGCGGGTGTCCTTGCCGATCACCACCCGGTGGCGGTGGTCGCCGCGCTGGAACACGAGGCCGGCGGCCTGACCGACCTTGAGGGCGAGCTCCGGCGTGATCACGCCGTTGGCCCGGCCCCGGATGCCGTCGGTTCCGAAATACTTGCGCACCATCACGTCTCCGGCGCCCGGTCTCGCGGACCCGGCACAGCTTAGCAGATTATCGCGCCCGCCGGCGGCTCACCGGCCGGCAGAGTCAACGGGGTGCTCCCCGACAAAGGCGGTCGAAATGGGGCGCCCGGCGCGTTGCAGGAGCCGCGGCGCCGAGGCCGAGACCAGCGCGAGGCCCGAGACGGTCAGCAGGCCGAGCACGAGCCGGCGGAAGGCGACCTCGCTGAGGCCGAGATAGATCCGGGTGCCGAGCAGCGTCGGGACCAGCATCGCCGGCAGGACCACCGCCAGGATCGGCAGCGTCGCCCGGGTGACGAGCCCCGCGGCGAGGTAGGTCGCCAGGGTGACGCTGAGCATCGCGAGGTTGAAGTTCTGGATCACCGAGCGCTGCACGTCGCGCTCGTAGCGGCGCAGGGTGCACCAGAGGGTCGGCAGCACGCCCGTGAAGCCGCCGAGGCCGCCCATCATCCCGCCGCCGAGGCCCACCGCGGCGTCGGCGAGCCGGCCGCCGGCCGCGATCCGCGGCAGGTTCCGGGCGAACAGCATGGTCGGGCACCAGACCATCAGCAGGAGGCCGAGGAGCGCCTTGAACCAGTCGGCGTCGAGCCGTGGCAGCAGGAGGACGCCGAGGGGGATGCCGGCGAGGCCGCCGAGGACGAAGGGCGCGAGGCGCCGGGTCTCGAACCCGCGCCGGACCGAGACCGCCGCGATGACTTGGCCCGCGAAGGCGCCGGAGACGGCCAGCACGGCGGCGAGCTGCGGGTCGATCACCCAGGCCCAGAACGACAGGGCGGTGAGCCCGAAGCCGAAGCCCGACAGGCCCTGGACGAAGCCGGCGACGACGGCGCCGAGGGCGACGACGAGATAGGTCGAGACCGGCATCGGGGGTTTCGCGGCGGCCTGTGGAAGGGACCTGTGTCTGCGATTCGGCGGAGTCCGCCGAGCCTCCGGCCAAGCTGACGCGCGCGATCCGCCGACAGGAGGGCCGGTTTGTCACGGGAGACGCGGCGACGATCGCGCGTCGCCGGCGAACGCCGCCCCTGATGAGGGAGCACGACGCGGCCCCGTGCACGGTCCCGACAGCGTCCTGACAGCGCACCGCGCACGGAGGCGCAGAATCCGCATGCGCGTCGGAGGAGGCTGCACGGCACGAAAAAGGGCGCCTCGCGGCGCCCCCTTCGCTCGTCCGATTTCCGCGGCCTCAGGCCTGCGGCTGCGGCTCCAGGCCGCCGTCGCTCTCCTTCGGCCGGCCGCGGCCCGCCGAGGGGACCGAGGAGCCCCGGGCCGGGGTCGGCGGCACGTCGCCGCCGTCGCGGATCGGGGGCTGGCCCTTGAGCAGGTTGCGGATCTCCTCGCCCGAGAGGGTCTCGTACTCGAGCAGCCCCTGGGCCAGGGCCTCCAGGTCGTCCTTGTGCTCGGCCAGGATGCGGCGCGCCTCCTCCAGGCCGGTCTCCACGAGGCGGCGGACCTCGGCGTCGATCTTCTGGGCGGTCGACTCGGAGACCGATTGCTGCCGGCCCATCGACATGCCGAGGAAGACCTCGTCGTTGTTGTCGCCGTACGCGACGGTGCCGAGCTCCGGGCTGAAGCCCCAGCGGGTCACCATCATCTTGGCGAGCCGCGTCGCCTGCTCGATGTCCGATTGCGCGCCCGAGGTCACCTTCTCGCGTCCGAAGATCATCTCCTCGGCGATGCGGCCGCCCATCATGATCGCCAGCCGCGAGGTCATCTGCTCGAAGCTCATGGAGAGCTTGTCGCGCTCGGGCAGCTGCATGACCATGCCCAGCGCCCGGCCGCGCGGGATGATGGTCGCCTTGTGCACCGGGTCGGTGGCCGGGACGTTCAGCGCCACGATGGCGTGGCCGCCCTCGTGGTAGGCGGTGAGCCGCTTCTCGTCCTCGGTCATCACGAGGGTGCGCCGCTCGGCGCCCATCATGACCTTGTCCTTGGCGTCCTCGAACTCGTGCATCGTCACGATGCGCTTGCCGCGGCGGGCTGCCAGCAGGGCCGACTCGTTCACGAGGTTCATCAGGTCGGCGCCCGAGAAGCCCGGGGTGCCGCGCGCGATGGTCTTCAGGTCGACGTCGGGGGCCAGCGGCACCTTGCGGACGTGGACGCGCAGGATGCGCTCGCGGCCGGTGACGTCCGGGTTCGGCACCATGATCTGGCGGTCGAAGCGGCCGGGACGCAGCAGGGCCGGGTCGAGCACGTCGGGGCGGTTGGTCGCCGCGATGATGATGACGCCCTCGTTGGCCTCGAAACCGTCCATCTCCACGAGGAGCTGGTTGAGGGTCTGCTCGCGCTCGTCGTTGCCGCCGCCGAGGCCGGCGCCGCGGTGGCGGCCGACCGCGTCGATCTCGTCGATGAAGATGATGCAGGGCGCGTTCTTCTTGGCCTGCTCGAACATGTCGCGCACGCGGCTGGCGCCGACGCCCACGAACATCTCGACGAAGTCGGAGCCCGAGATGGTGAAGAACGGCACGTTGGCCTCGCCCGCGACCGCCCGGGCGATCAGGGTCTTACCGGTGCCGGGCGGGCCGACGAGCAGCACGCCGCGCGGGATCCGGCCGCCGAGGCGCTGGAACTTCTGGGGGTCGCGCAGGAACTCGACGATCTCCTGCAGGTCCTCCTTGGCCTCCTCGACGCCCGCGACGTCGTCGAACGACACGCGGCCGTGGGCCTCGTTCAGGAGCTTCGCCTTCGACTTGCCGAAGCCCATGGCGCGGCCGGCGCCGGACTGCATCTGGCGCGAGAGGAAGATCCAGGCGCCGATGAAGACGAGGATCGGCAGCCAGCTCACGAGGAGCTGGATGAACCAGGGGGTGTTGTCGGACGGCGGGCGGGCGGTGATCTGCACGCCTTTGCCCTGGAGCTTGGAAACCAGGCTCGGGTCGTTCGGCGCGTAGCTCGTGAAGTTGCCGCCGCCCACGTAGGTGCCGGACACGTCCTGCCCGGAGATCACCACCGACTGGATCTTGCCGGCATCGGCGTCGTTCAGGAGCTGGCTGTAGGCGATCTCGCTGCCGCCGCCCCGGTGACCCGGGTTCTGGAACAGGGTGACGAGGGCCAGCACCAGCAGGAAGATGACGACCCACAAGGCAAAGTTGCGAAAATTCGGGTTCATCGATCAATCCCTGGCGCGTGCGACCCCCAGGACGGACCCGCCACGCGGCTATTCCGGTCCATCCGTGCACACTCCGCCAATGTAGGCGGGGGGCTCTCCCTTGCCAAGTAAGTCGGGAGACCCTGCGGCGAGGGCAGCACCTGCTGGCCCGTGCCGGCGCGGCGGCGCCGGGGCGAGGCTCACGGTCCCGCCCGCGTCGGCGGCGACGAGGATCCCCGCGAGGGTGCGGCGGACCGGCTCCCGGCGGCGCAGGGCCGGCAGGAGCGATTCGAGGACGAGGGCCTCGAGGCGCTCGAGGCGGCGCGGCGCCGCGCCGGCCCGGGCCAGGGCGAGATCCAGGCAGCGCAGGGCCACGGCGTCCGGCA
>NZ_JBKFBI010000008.1:0-79746 GCF_053346095.1 Methylobacterium sp. A52T
GCCGCCATGCGGCCACTGCCGGGCGAGCGGCGCGCGCAGCGGCCCCGCCGGGAACGGCAGGCCGTTGCCGAGGCCGGCGGGGCCGTCGACCACCGCGAGGCTGAGGTCCTTGGCGAGGCTCGGGTTCTGGAGGCCGTCATCCATCACGACGACGTCGGCGCCGAGGCTCCGGCACAGGGCGGCCCCGGCCGGGCGGTCGCGGGCGACGATCGCGGGCACGAGGCGGGCGAGGAGCAGCGGCTCGTCGCCGACATCGGCGGCGGCGTGGTGCGCGGGATCGACCCGCACCGGGCCCGCGAGCCGGCCGCCGTATCCGCGCGACAGGAAGGCCGGCGCGGCGCCGAGTTCGGCGACGAGGCCCGCGACCGCCAGGGCTGCCGGCGTCTTGCCGGCACCGCCGAGGGTGAAGTTGCCCAGGCACAGGACCGGGCAGCCGGCCCGCGCGCCGGGGCGGTCCATCCGCCGCGCCGCGAGCGCCCCGTAGACCGCGCCGACCGGCGCCAGCGCGCGCGCGGCCGGGTGATCCGGCCCCGCGGCCCAGAAGGCTGGCGGTCGCATCAGGCCCGCGCGAGCGGGCGCGCGGGGCTGCCGCGGTCGAGGCGCTGGAGTTTCATCTGCGCCACGAACGGGTCGAGGACCGCGAGCGTGCGCGCCACCGCCCCCTCGAACGGCTCCAGGGCGCGCTGCCCGGCGCGGGCCATGTCGGCGAGGCGCTCCCGGTCGCCGAGGAGTTCGGCGGCGACCGCCGCCAGCTCGACGCCGTCGCGCACCGGCATGGCGCCGCCGGCACGGTCGAGGGCCTGGTAGATCACGCCGAAATTCTCGGTGTGCGGCCCGTGCAGCACCGCCGAGTCGAGCCGCAGCGGCTCGATCGGGTTCTGGCCGCCCCGCGGAACCAGGGAGCCGCCGAGGAACACCAGTGGGCTGAGGCGGTAGAACAGCCCCAGCTCGCCGATCGTGTCGGCGACGTAGACCTCGATCGAGGGATGGGGCCGCCCGCCGGTGGACCGCAGCGCGCTGCGCAGGCCGACGGCGTTCGCGCAGGCGACGGCCTCGCCCCCCCGGGCCGGGTGGCGCGGGGCGATGATGGTCAGGAGCTGGGGAAACTGCGCCTTCAGCATCGCGTGCGCGTAGGCGACCATGGCCTCCTCGCCGGGATGCGTGCTCGCCGCGACCCAGACCGGCCGGCCGGCCACCATCGATCCCAGATAGGCGAGCTGCTGCGCGTCGGCCGGCGGCACCGACGCGTCGAACTTCAGGTTGCCGGCGATGCTCACGCGCGGCGCGCCGAGCTTGGCGAAGCGCTCGCCGTCCTCCTGGGTCTGCGTGAGGCAGATCGCGATCCGCGCCAGGAGCGCCTTCGCGGTGCGCGGGCAGCGCTCCCAGCTCCGGAACGAGCGCTCCGACATGCGCCCGTTGACCAGGATCAGCGGGATCTCGCGCTCGTCGAGCGCCAGGATCGTGTTCGGCCAGATCTCCGACTCGGCGATCACCGCGAGGTCCGGCTGCCAGTGGTCGAGGAACCGTCCGACCCAGCGCGGCGCGTCGAGGGGCATGTACTGATGCACCGCGCCCGGAGGCAGCCGGACGCCGACCAGCTCGGCGGCCGCGCGCGTGCCGGTGGTGACGAGGACTGAGAAGCCGCGGGCGATCATGCCCTCGACGAGGCCGATCAGCGACAAGGCCTCGCCGACGCTGGCGCCGTGCATCCAGGCGAGGGGTCCGACCGGCCGGGCCCGGCCCGGCAGGCCCCGCCGCTCCGGGAGCCGGCGCGGATCCTCCTTGCCGCGCTGCGCGCGCCACGCGAGCAGTCCGGTCAGCGCCGGCTCGCCGATGCGCAGGCCGGCCCGGTAGGCCTGCAGCGGCAGGGTCACGGAGGGGCGCCTCACGCGAGGTCTCCCACCGGCGCCTGCCCGATCTCGGGGACCTGGTCGCGGTAGAGCGCCGCCCGGTCGGCGCGCCCGACGAGCGCGTAGGCGCGGGCGTGGACCCGGTTCATCTCGGCCTCGACGAAGCGGCGGAGCGTCTCGAACGCCTCGCCCTCGCAGTCCCGCGGAACGTAGATCGGGTCGCCCAGCACGATCGCGCCGCGGCCGAAGGGCAGCCCGAGGCAGGCCCGGTCCCACGAACTGAAGCGCAGGTGCCGGCTCGTCACCACGGCCGCCGGGACGATCGGCCGGCCGGAGAAGCGCGCGAGGGTGAGGATCCCGGCATCGCACCGGCGGGAGACCTTCGGCACGTCGGCGCTGAAGGCCACGGATTCGCCGGCCTTCAGCGCCCGCAGCATCGCCCGCAAGCCCTCCGCGCCGCCCTTGGCGCGCTGATCGGTGGCGCGGCCGCGGCCGCGGGCGCCGGAGGCGCGCATCACGCGGACGCCGAAGCGCTCCAGCGCGATGGTGTTGATGTTCCCGTCCGGGTTCCGCGAGATGATCGTCGCCACGCGGTCGCCCGGCCGGCGCAGGAGCGGCATCATGATGTGCTGGCCGTGCCACATGCCGAGGATCAGCGGCGTGCGCGCGTCGATCCACCCATCCGCCGCGCCCGCGGACGCCTCGCCCGCGTGGATCTCGAAGCGGTTGGTGAGGCGCACGAGCCGCAGATAGGCCGCCGCGACACGGCCGAGGAGGCGCTGCACGGGGGGATTACGGAGGAGACGCTTACCGAGGCTCATGTCACGCTTTGGGCGGGCCGGCGTGCCGCCGCCCGATCAGGTCCGGATCGAATTCGACCGCGCATGGTCTAGCTCCCGCTCCGGAGACGAGACAATCGGTCTCGTCCACAACCACACGGTTAGGCCTTCGGGATCGGCAGGCGTTTCGGCGCCGCGGATGCTCCCGCGGCGCGGCGAAAACACGGCAGCGGGCCTTGTTTAGATCAATTCCAGACTATAGATTGGAACGGATCTAAAGAAGGAGATTCGCATGGCCGCCGCCCTCGACAGCGCCGCCGACCTGCACGCCGAGGCGCGCCTCGCCTTCGTGCTGCGCTACGTGCAGCCCGGCCTCGCCGGCCTGATCGACGGCTCGGTCTCGACCCTCGCGCCGATCTTCGCGGCGGCCTTCGCCACCGGTCACAACGGCGCGACCTTCCTGGTGGGGCTCGCGGCCTCGGTCGGGGCCGGCATCAGCATGGGGTTCACCGAGGCCCTGTCGGACGACGGCGCCGTCACCGGCCGCGGCGATCCGTGGCTGCGCGGCCTCGTCTGCGGGGCGATGACGACCCTCGGCGGCCTCGGCCACACGCTGCCCTACGCGATCCCCGACACGCTCCCGGCCGGCTGGCCGAACCCGTTCGTCCTGGCCACGAGCCTCGCGGTTCTGGTGGTGATCGTGGAACTCGCGGTCATCGCGGCGATCCGCACGCGCTTCATGGCGACGCCGTTCTGGCGCGCGGCCCTGCAGGTCATGCTCGGCGGCGCGCTGGTGCTGGTCGTCGGGATGCTGATCGGAAGCGCTTGACGGGACGCGCCGCGCCCGCGATGCGGGGCGCCTTTCCCCGTGTCGAGGGTGACCACCGGCGTTGACCTTCCGCCTCGCTCATCTCAGCGATCCGCATGTCGGGCCCCTCGGGCCGGTGCGCCTCCGCCAGCTCCTCGGCAAGCGCGCCACCGGCTACGCCAACTGGCGGCGGGGGCGCTCGCGCAGCCACGACATGACCGTGCTGGAGGCCCTGGTCACCGACCTGAAGGCGCAGGAGGCCGGGCACGTCGCCTGCACGGGCGATCTGTGCAACATCGGCCTGCCCAGCGAGTGGGAGACCGCCCGGACCTTCCTGGAAGCCCTCGGATCCCCCGAAGCGGTGAGCTTCGTGCCGGGCAACCACGACGCCTATGTCCGCGGCTCCCTGGAAGGCCTGCTCGCCGCCTGCGGCCGCTACACGGGGGACGATTCGGGCTCCTGGGGCCACTTCCCGTACCTGCGTCGGCGCGGACCCCTGGCCCTGGTCGGCCTGTCCAGCGCGATCCCGACGAAGCCGTTCGTGGCGACCGGCCGCCTCGGCGCGTCGCAGCTCGCCGCGGCCGAGACCCTGCTCCGCGCCCTGGCCACCGAGCCCGGTCGGCCATTCCGGGTGGTGATGATCCACCATCCGCCGCAGCCCGGCGGCGCCTCGCCGGGGCGCGAGCTCAAGGACGCGGCGGCGTTCACCGCGATGATCGGGCGGGCCGGCGCGGACCTGATCCTGCACGGTCACAATCACGTCACCAGCACCGCCCGGATCGCCGGGCCGGACGGGCGGACCGTCCCGGTCATCGGAGCCCCCTCCGCCTCGGCGCGCGCGGACGGTCACGGCGCGATCGCGTCGCGCCGGGCCTCCTACCTGCTGTTCGAGATCGGCCGGGCGGACCAGGGGTTCTCGGTCACGGCCCGCCGGCGGGGCCTCGACGCGTCAGGCACCGTAGGCGATCTCGGCACGCTCGACCTCGGCGCGCCGGGCGGGGCCTGAGGGCGTGAGCCGGCACGGCCGTCGTGACGGCGGCGCCGGCCCGATGATCGGCAACGATGCGGTTCAGATGCCGGCGACCGCGAGGTCGGCGCGCTGCTGTCGGCTGAGACTTGCTTCGTAGCGCTCGGCCTGGAGGCGGGTGAGACCGCATATCAACGCGAGTGTCCCGCGATACACGGTATAGGTGCCGTCGTGAGTCGGCCTGACGCGAATCACCTCTGCCATGGGAGCCTGCCTTATGCTGGAGGTTGCCTGCTTTCGTCTGAGGAAATCGTCCCTTCTCGCTGGAATGGCCGGTCGAACGCGCGAACGAGGGCGAGGTTATCAGTCGTTCCAAAGGTGGCAAGGGTCGTATACGTCGAAATGCTTAGGTCCTTCTGCTGCATTGCGGCAAAGCCTTGGCCGGGCTCGCGATCCGCGGGTGCGCAAAAAAGCGGCCGCCGTCTTGCATTTTGAATATGCTGCGCGGGCCGCCCGGGAGCCGCCCGGGCGGTGCGAATCGTAGGATGGATCCCGCCCGTCCGGGCGCGAAAGGAACACCCATGCAGCTCTGGCGTCTCACGGCCACCGACCTCGCGGCCCTGATCCGCTCCGGCCAGGTCTCGGCCCGGGAGGTGGCACGGGACGCCCTCGACCGGCTCGACGCGGTCAACGGGCGGATAAACGCCGTGGTCGAGCACCGGCCCGAGGACGTGCTGGCGCAGGCGGACGCGGTGGACGCCGCCCGGGCGCGCGGCGAGGCCTCCGGACCGCTGACGGGCGTGCCGGTCACCGTCAAGGTCAACGCCGACCAGCGCGGCTTCGCGACGACGAACGGGCTGCGCCTCCAGCGCGACCTCGTGGCGACGGACGACAACCCCGTCGTCGCCAACCTGCGCCGGGCCGGCGCCGTGCTGCTCGGGCGGACCAACACCCCGGCCTTCTCGCTGCGCTGGTTCACCACCAACCAGCTCCACGGCGACACCAAGAATCCCCGTGACCCGGCGCTGACGCCCGGCGGCTCGTCCGGGGGCGCCGGCGCCGCGGTGGCGGCCGGGATCGGCGCCATTGCGCACGGCACCGACATCGCCGGCTCGGTGCGCTACCCGGCCTATGCCTGCGGGGTGCACGGGCTGCGCCCGAGCCTGGGCCGGATCCCGGCCTGGAACGCGTCCTCGCCCGAGCGCGGCATCGGCCCCCAGTTGATGGCGGTCTCCGGCCCACTCGCGCGCAGCATCGCAGACGTGCGCCTCGGCCTCGAGGTCATGGCGGCGCCCGACCCGCGCGACCCGTGGTGGGTGCCGGCGCCGCTGGACGGGCCGCCGGTCGCGCGCGAGGTCGCGCTCTGCGTGCGGCCCGGGGGGCTCGCCACCGCACCGGAGGTCGAGGCCGCCCTGCGCGAGGCCGCGCGGCGCCTCAGCGAGGCGGGCTGGACGGTCACGGAGATTGCCGACACCCCGCCGATCCGGGAGGCGTGCGAGCTGCAGCTCCAGCTCTGGCTCGGCGACGGCTACGCGGCGGTCCGGGCCGCGGCGGAGCGGGAAGGGGATCCGGCGGCGATCGGCCTCCTGGAGAGCTTCCGGCCGCGGGCCGAGGCGATGGCGCCCGACGCCATCGCCCGGGCGCTGACCCGGCGCGCGACCCTGGCGCGGGACTGGGCGCTGTTCCTCGCCGAGAACCCCGTGCTGCTGGTCCCGGTCTCGGGGGAGTTGCCCTTCCCGGACGGTCTCGACCGCACCGGCGACGCGGGGATCGCAAGGGCCTTCGAGGCGAACCTGCTGCAGGTCGGGCTGGCGCCGATCGGCGTCCCGGCGCTCACGGTGACGACCGGGCTCGTCGGGCGGACACCCGTCGGCGTTCAGCTGGTCGCCGCCCGCTACCGGGAAGACCTCTGCCTCGCGGCCGGCGCGGCGATCGAGGCCGGCGGCGCGCCGGAGATGCCGGTCGATCCGGCCTGAGGCGGAACCGCGTCCGCCGGAACCGAACCTTGGCTGCTATGCTTTTACAACCATTGGTTGCATAAGGCGCAGCATGTCGATGATCGCCACCGGCGGGTGCCTCGGAAGCACCCTGCTCTGTCTCCTGACCGCGTCGTCGGGACCGCTCCTCGCCCTGGCGGGCTTCTTCGGCGGCGGCACGGCCGGGGGCCTGCTGGGCGCACTGGCGGTCGCGGCCCTCGGCCGGGGTCGCGCCTGATCGCGGCGCGGCCGGCCTCAGGGCCGGCCGGCGGCGCCGAGGTTGGCGAGCAGGGCCGCGAAGAGCCGGGCCCGCTGCGGCAGGGTCTCGATCAGCACGTGCTCCTCCAGGGTGTGGTAGCCCTGGCCCAGCGGTCCGAGCCCGTCGAGGGTCGGGACGCCGTTGGCGCCGGTGAAGTTGCCGTCCGAGCCGCCGCCGGCGCTGCGATGGGGCAGGGGCTGGCCGAGCGCCTCGCTCAGCGCGCGCGCCCGCTCGTAGAGCGCCATGCAGCCGGCATCCGGCTCCCAGACCGGCCGAGTCACGCCGCGGGTCACGGTGAAGCGGACGCCGTCCTCCTCGCCCGACAGGGCCAGCATCCGCTCGACGCCGCGGTCGAGGTCGGCCTGCCGCTTGGCCATGCTGAGCGCCTGCCCGCGGCAGACGGTCGGGACGCAGTTCACCCACTGCCCGCCCGAGACGATCCCGGTCGAGACGGTGCAGTCGGCGTCCGACAGCGCGTCGATGGCGAGGATCTTCCGCGCCATCGCGCGGATCGCCGAGCGCCCCTCGTGGGGCGAGGCGCCGGCGTGGCTCGGGCGCCCCAGGGCCTCGAGGTCGAAGCGCGCGATGGCGTAGCGCCCGGTGACGACCCCGTTCTCGGGCTGGCCGGGTTCGGGCACCAGCACGAAGGCGTGGCGGGCGGCCTCCGCCTCGATCAGGTCGCGGGTGGAGGGGCTGCCGACCTCCTCGTCGCCGGTGAACAGGACGGTCACCGGCAGCGGCGTCTCGATCCCGGCCGCCGCCAGGGCGCGGATCGCCGCCAGCGCGATGACGTTGCCGCCCTTCATGTCGAGGATGCCGGGACCGTAGGCGCGGTCGCCCTCGATCCGCCAGGGCAGGCTCCCGAGGGTGCCGACGGGATGCACCGTGTCGAGGTGGCCGAGCACCAGGATGCCGGGCGCGTCGCGGTCCCGGTGCGGGAACCGGGCGCGGACGCAGTCGCTCAGGCCCATGCGGCCCGGGATCGTCTCGACGGTCGCCCCGAGGAGCGCGAGGTCGCGGGCGGCGACGCCCATCATGCGGTTGACCGCCGCCGCGTCGTGGGTGGGGCTCTCGCACAGCACCCAGGGCTGCAGGGTCGCGAGGATCTCGCGCGCGTCGAAGGACAGGTCCGGGATCATCTCCGGGATCATCGGGCGTTCTCCTCGGCGAACGGATCGGCGACGCGCGGCCAGTAGAGGCCGGACCGCTTGGTGTAGGGGATCGCGCCGTAATCCGGCGGCACGGCGCCGGGCGCCGCGACGTAGCGGACCTCGCTCGCGATCGGCGCGAAGGCGGCGTAGAAGTGCTGCATCGACTTCACCACGACGATCCGCTTGTCGTCGAGGCTCAGGCCGAGGCCCGTGAACGCGTCGGGCGCGAAGGCCTGCTGGCGCTTGTGGGTCAGCGCCACGTGGATCCCGTTCGCCTCCACCCAGGCCGCGGGGCCGAGATGGGCCCGGCCGCCGCTGAGGCCGGTCTGGCTGTGGTCGTCCGAGAGGCCGCGAACCGTGACGCGCAGGTCCACCGGGTTCCCGGAGGTCACGCCGCACTTGCCGCCGATCCGGAGGGTGAAGGTCGCCCCGAGGCCGGCCTCGTGGCAGATGCCGACCGCGCCGGGATCCCAGATCAGGCCGAGCGCCACGTCCGCGATGCCCCGCTCGGCGAGGCGGGCGAGGATCGCAGTGTTGTCGGAGGGCGCGCCCGCGCCGGCATTGTCGGCGAAGTCGGCGAGCACCATCGGGCGCGGGTCGCCGGAGGCGAGCGCCCAGTCGATGGCCGCGTCGATCGTGTCGCAGTGACTCGCCGCCTCCTCGCGCATCGCCCAGACGGCGCCGGCCAGCTCGTCGGCCAGCGCCTGCGCCTTGCCGGCATCGCCGTCGGCCACGACCAGCATCTTGGCGCCGACATCGGCCACGTCGCCCCAGGGGAAGCCGTGCCCGAAGGAGACCGACAGGATGCCGTTGCGCCCCTCCAGCGCCTCCATGCGGCGGACGAAGCCCGCGACCGGCTCGCGGCTGGTGCGCCACATGTTGACGATCCGGCAGTCGGCGTAGGCCATCACCGGCCGGATGTCCTTTGCCACGGTCCGGACGACCAGCGGGTACAGGTCGCGGGCGCGGTCGACGATGTCGGTGTGGGGGTATTCCTTGTAGATCACGATGACGTCGGCGCTGGCCCGCATCGTCTCGCTGAGGTGGCAGTGGAGGTCGAGCTCGACGCCGATCGTGGCGTCCGGCCCCACGACGGCGCGGACCCGCTCCAACGTGTCGCCCTCGCAGTCGTCGTACCCCTCGGCCACCATGGCCCCGTGCATGAACAGCAGCACCGCGTCGACCGGCATCGCGGCCTCCAGGTCCTCCAGCAGGGCGTCGCGCAGCTCCTCGTAGACGGCCCGCAGGGTGATCCCGCCGGGCTGCGCGAAGGTCGAGAGGCTCTCGACGACCGTGTGCCCGTCCGCCTCGGCCAGCGCGCGCCAGGCCTTGAGGCCGATATTGCTGAGGCTCGGCGGGTTCCGGCTGCCGTCCCGGCGGGCGTAGTCGGCGTGGAACGCCGACCGTCCGGTGGGCAGCGGCGCGAAGGTGTTGGTCTCGGTGGCGAGGCCGGCGATGAAGATCTTCAAGGTCCTGTCCCAATCCGTCCCGGCCGCCGGGTCAGGCGGGGCTCGGGGTCAGCGTGATGACCGTCTCGGTCGCCGCGTCCACGGCCGCGCGGCCGTAGAGCATCGGCACGTAGTCCTGGCGCCCCCAGACCGGGGCCAGGTCGGCGTAGTGCGGACTGCCCGGGTCCCCCGACTGGCCCGGCACGTTGATGAAGACCGAGCGGTCCCAGTCGCCCACGTCCACGACCATGCGGAACGAGGCGCCGTGGGTGAGCCGGAACGTGTCGGTCCGGTACTCCGCGTGCATGACTGATGCCGCGGCACCGCCCACGGGCAGCGGGCCGACGTCCCAGCCGGTCCCGGGCGCCAGGGCCGTCAGCGGGTGCTCGAACAGCGCGCGGTGCAGGCGGCCCCAGGACCAGCCCGCGGCATCGATGCCCATCCGCTCCCGGCAGGTGCGAAGGCCGGCGCCGAGAGCGTCGGTGAGCAGGGACGCGCGCGTCGCCGGGTCGAGACCGGTCTCCAGACGCTCGATCAGGCTCAGCGTGTCGCCGGGCGGGAGGAGGCGGCGCGTCCCGTCATCGGGCACGAGCGTCGCGATCAGGGCCGGGCGGAGGTGCCGCACCCAGACCACCTCGACGAGGGCGGCCGCCGCGGAGCCGTGGTGCAGCGCGCCGTCGAACGCGGCCAGCACAGTCTGGGCCGCGGCGACATCGGGATCGCCGGCGGCCGGCAGGTCGCGCATCAGGTCGGCCAGCCGCCGGGCCGGCTCGGATACCACGTCGCCCTGGAGCGCCCGCGAATCCGCGAGACTGTGCCGGTCCTGCCCGCCGAGGACTGCCCGGATGCGGCGGGCGCGCCAGGGCTCGGCCCACTCGAACCCGACCCTCCGGTCCTCCGCGGGATAGTCCGGCGGCAGGTTCATCTCGTTGGCGGTGGCGAGCCAGCCCGCTTCCGGATCGACGCTCCGGGGCAGGGCGGCGGGATCGTGGAAGCCGGCCCAGTCGTAGCGGCCGTCGCCCGGCACCGGTAGCAAACCGTCATGGCCGGGCCGCAGCGGCGCCTTGCCGGCCATGAACCACGCGATCCGGCCCGCCGTGTCGGCGTAGAGCTGGTTCACGGAGGGTGCGGACCAGTGGCGCAGGGCCTCGCCGAAGGCCTCCGGCGTCGTGGCGCCGAGATAGGCGAGGCTGCCGAGATAGGCGGCAGCGCCCGGCTCCGACCAGACGGTCCGCAGCGCGAAGGCGCGGCCCCTCTCCTCGCGGAGGACCGGCCCGTGCCGGGTGAAGCCGAGGATCACGGTCTCGTCCGGCCCGCCGCGCACCGGGATCCGCTCCGCGACGCGCGCGATCGGGGCCCAACCGTCGCCGGAGCGGTAGCGGTCGGGATCGGCCGGGTCGGTCTCGCAGACGAACAGGTCCTCCTGATCGATCGGCGCGATGGTGAGGCTGAAGGCGGCGTGGCCGTTATGGCCGATGGAGATGCCGGGCAGGGCCGGCTCGCCGGCCCCGATCACGTCGAGTCCCGGCGCGGTGAGGTGGACAGCGTAGCGCAGCGAGGGCTGCAGGTAGATCCGGTGCGGGTCGCTCGCCAGGATCGGCCGCCCGGTGGCGGTGCGGGACGGCGCCACCGCCCAGTTGTTCGAGCCCTCGGCCGGCTCCTTCGCCGCGCCGCGGGGGCCGCGCGTGACGGTTCCGTGCGCGTCGACCTTCGACCACTCCCAGGCCTCCGCGCGGGAGGCCGCCCTCCGCTCGGGGCTGAACCCGACCGGCGCCGTGGCCAGCCGGAAGGCGTCGAGGAGATCGTCCGGCCAGTCGGCGGCGTCGAGCCCGTCGGGGATGATCGGGTCGTGCGGCGGACTGATCCGCTTGCGCAGGTCGTCCGTGGCCAGCCCGTCCGCCGGGCTCCGGCCGCGGGCGAGGACCCGCGCGCGGGCGACCTCGGACAGGACGTTGCGGATCAGCGCGTGGCTGCGGATGCGCACCACGTCCTCCGGCTGCCACAGGGCCGGGCGCGTGTCCGTCACGGCGAATTCCGGCGGGCGCAGGTCGGGCCGCGCCTCGGTGAGGGCGACGTAGGCGTTGATCCCCGCCACGAAGGCGGTGACGATCGCCCGCGTGTCCTGCGGCCCGTAGGCCGCCCACTCGGCCGCCATGTCGCCGCGGTAGAGGAACAGCCGGGCGGCCCGGTCCTGCGCGAGGTAGCCCGGTCCGAAATCCGCCGCCAGCAGGCCGAGGCCGCGCTTGCGCCAGAGGTCGAGCTGCCAAAGCCGGTCCCGGGCGGCGTTGAACCCCTGCGCGCGGAAGGCGTCGAGCGCGGTGCCGGCGCGGATATGCGCCAGCCCCCAGCGGTCGACGCGGATCTCCGCCGGCCCGTCGAGGCCGGGGAGGGCGTGGGCCGCCCCGCTCACAGAGCCACTTCGATGAGGTGCGGTCCCTTGCTGGCCAGGGCGTGCTGGAACGCCTCGATGAAGTCGGGGAGGGTCTCGACCCGCCGCCCCGCGACGCCGAAGCCGCGGGCGAGGCTCACCCAATCGATGGCCGGATCGTCGAGGCTCAGCATGCCCAGCGCCTTCGGGCCGGGATTGAGCGCGCCGACATTGGTGAGTTCCGCCCGCAGGATCGCGTAGGAGCGGTTCGACCAGACGAGCGTCACCACGTCGAGGTGCTCGCGGGCCTGGGTCCAGAGCGCCTGCACCGTGTAGAGCCCGCTGCCGTCGGCCTGCAGGTTGATGACCTTGCGGTCGGGGCAGGCCACGGCCGCGCCGGTCGCCATCGGGATGCCGAGGCCGATCGAGCCGCCGCTGAGCTGCAGCCAGGTGTGGGGCGCGGCGTCCCGGGTCAGGGCGAAGAAGTTGCGGCCCGTGGTGATCGACTCGTCGCAGATCACCGCGCCCTCGGGGATCAGCGCGCCGAGCACCTGCCCGATCGTGTCCTGGTCGAGGGGACCGGAGGTCGGGAGCTTCGGGCGCGGCCCGACGGCGACAGGCTCGGCCGGCGGGGCCGCGACCGCCTCGGCGAGCCGCTCGAGGGCGTCGATCTGGTCCTCCTCGGGCGTGGCCAGCGTGATCGTGGTGCTGCCCTCAGGCGCCAGGAGGCTCGGCTTGCCCGGGTAGGCGAAGAAGCCCACCGGCGGGGTCGCGCCGATCAGGATGATGTGGCGGAAGCCCTTCAGGGCGTCGATGCCCTGGTCGATCGGGTAGGGGAGGCGCTCGATCGGCACGGTGCCGGCGCCGCGGTCGATCCGGGCGTTGGAGGTCATCGCCATCAGCCGGGCGCCGGTCTTGCGGGCGATCCGGTCCGCGATGACCCGGCCCTCGCGCCGCACGGCCCGGTCGCCGAGATGCAGGAGCACCGGCTCGCCGCTCTGGAGGGCCTTCACGGCCGCCGCGATTGCGTCGTCGCCGGCCCGCGCCCGCTCGGGGATCGGCGGCACCGGCGCAGGGCCGGCGCCGGGATCCCAGGCGGTGTTGGCCGGCAGGATCAGGGTCGCGACCTGCCCCGGGGCGGTCCGGGCGGCCGCGATGGCGGCGGCGCCGTCGGAGCCAATCTCGGTCGCGCTCATGCCCGTCCGCACCCAGGACGACATCGGATGGGCCAGCCCCTCGATGTCCGAGGTGAGCGGCGCGTTGTACTCGCGGTGGTAGGTCGCGTGCTCGCCGACGATGTTGACGACGGGGGTGCGCGCCTTCTTGGCGTTGTGGAGGTTGGCCAGCCCGTTGGCGAGGCCGGGCCCGAGATGCAGCAGGGTCGAGGCCGGCTTGTCGGCCATGCGCGCGTAGCCGTCGGCGGCGCCGGTCGCCCCGCCCTCGAACAGGAACAGGACGCAGCGCATGCCCTCGACCCGGTCGAGGGCCGCGACGAAGTGCATCTCGGAGGTGCCGGGATTGGTGAAGCAGACCTCGACCCCGCCCTCCACGAGGGTCCGGACCAAGCTCTCGGCCCCGTTCATGGCGCGCGGCGTCTCGTCGGTCACGGGCGTCTCCTTCGGGGGCCGGCCGTCCGGGCTGGCGACTCGCATTTTTTATTATCGTGGCGCAGCGGGCGCCACGCGCAAGGGGCGACGTCCGGCATCTTCTGTTCGCCGGACGCAGGGCCTAAGCCTGAGCGTGGCGCGGGAATTGCGCCCGGCCGCGCCGCAACTTCGACGATTGGGATCCGGATGACATTTCGCCGCCTGATTGCCGCCGCCCTGGCGGGTACCGTGGCCCTGACGGGATCGGCCAGCGCCGAGAGCGTCCTGCGCATCGCCATGACGGCGAGCGACATCCCCACCACGACGGGCATGCCCAACAACGGCTTCGAGGGGATGCGCTTCCTCGGCTACCCGATCTTCGAGGGGCTGGTGCAGTGGGACCTCAAGAGCACCACCAAGCTCGCCGGCATCATCCCGGCGCTGGCCGAGCGCTGGGAGCAGGACCCGAACGACAAGGCGGTCTGGACCTTCCACCTGCGCCAGGGCGTGAAGTTCCACGACGGGACGCCGTTCAACGCCGACGCGGTGATCTGGAACCTCGACCGCTACTTCAAGAACGACAGCCCGCAATTCGAGCCGCAGGGCGCGGGCATCTCCCGGGCGCGGGCGCCGCTGGTCGGGAGCTACAGGAAGGTCGACGACTCGACCGTGCAGATCACCACCACCCAGGTCGCCTCGTACTTCCCCTACATGGTGGTCTACCTGCTCTTCACCTCGCCCGCCTCCTTCGAGAAGGCCGGGCGCGACTGGAGCAAGGTCGCGGCCCTGCCGGCGGCCGGGACGGGCCCGTTCAGGATTACCCGCGTCGCCCCGCGGGAGGCGGTCGATCTCGCCAAGTTCGACGGCTACTGGGACCCGGACCGGATGGCGAAGGTCGACCGGGTCCGGCTGCTGCCGATCCCGGAGGCCAACGCCCGCGTCGCCGCCCTGCGGGCCGGCCAGGTCGACTGGATCGAGGTGCCGGCGCCCGACGCGATCCCGTCGATGAAGCAGGCGGGCTTCACCATCACCACGGGCTCGTACCCGCATGTCTGGCCCTACTTCTTCAACATGGGCGCCAAGGACAGCCCGCTGAAGGATGTCCGCGTCCGGCAGGGCCTGAATTACTGCATCGACCGGGCCGGGATCGTGGAGCTCCTCAACGGCACGGCCGAGCCGGCCTCGGGCTGGCTCAACGACATGGACCCGAATTTCGGCAGCCCGAAGAACCGCTACACCTTCGACGCCGCCAAGGGGAAGGCGCTGCTGGCCGAGGCCGGCTACACCGACAAGAAGCCGCTCAGCCTCAAGGTGATGATCTCCTCCTCCGGCTCGGGGCAGATGCTGCCGATGCCGATGAACGAGTACCTGCAGGAGAACCTGAAGCAGGCCTGCAACGTCGACCTGACCTTCAACGTGGTCGAGTGGCAGGTGCTGCTGAATGCCGGCCGCGCGCTCCCCGACGCGCCGACCCTCCAGGGCGCGATGGCGCTCAACGTCTCGTCGCCCTCGTCGGACCCGGCCGTCATGGCGCGCTACTTCGCGGGCGACCGGTTCCCGCCGAACGGCTTCAACTTCCCCACCTGGAAGGATGACGCGTTCGACGCCGCCCTCAAGGCGCTCGCCGAGACCACCGACGCGAAGGTGATCGACGCGCAGACCAAGGTCGCCCACGAGCGCCTCGTGGACAATCCGCCCTGGCTGTTCGTCGTCCACGACCTCAATCCCCGCGGGATGTCCAAGAAGGTCCAGGGTTTCGTCTCGCCGCAATCCTGGTTCGTCGACCTCACCCTCGTCAGCGTGCAGTGACCCCATGCCCGACATCGATCCCGTACACGCCTCCGCGGCCGAGCTCGGCCGCGCGATCCAGGCGCGGACCCTCTCGCCGGTCGACGCCGTCGACGCCCTCCTCGGCCGGATCGACCGGCTGGAGCCGAAGCTCCAGGCCTTCACGGAGGTCTTCGCCGCCGATGCCCGCCTCGCCGCCGAGGGGGCCGACCGGGCGATCCGGTCCGGCCACGCCGTGGGGCCGCTCCACGGCGTCCCGGTCGTGCTCAAGGACCTGATCGACCTGGAGGGCCGGATCACCATGGGCGGCTCGGCCGCCCACCGGGCGCGCCGGGCCGCGCGCACCGCGACGATCGCCCGGCGCCTCATCGGCCAGGGCATGATCGTGCTCTGCAAGACCCACACGGTCGAGTTCGCCTACGGCGGCTGGGGCACGAACCAGCATCTCGGCACCCCGTGGAACCCCTGGGACGTCGAGACGCCGCGCACCCCCGGCGGGTCGAGCAGCGGCACCGGCGTGTCGGTGGCGGCCCGGATGGCGCCCTGGGGCATCGGCACCGACACCGGCGGCTCGGTGCGCCTGCCGGCCTCCTTCTGCGGGCTGACGGGCCTCAAGGTGACGGTCGGGCGCGTCTCGACCTGGGGGATCGTGCCGCTGTCGATGACCCTCGACACGCCCGGACCGCTGGCCCGCACCGTGGAGGACACGGCGCTGCTCTACGAGGCGATCTCCGGCCCCGATCCCCGCGATCCGACGACCCGCGGGGTCGCGCCGGACGCGCCCTGGCCGGCGCTGAACCGCGGGATCCGCGGCCTGCGCCTCGGCCGGATGCCGGCCTCGGAGCGGGACGGGGTCGCCCCCGACATGCTGGCCGCCTACGACGCGGCCCTCGATCTCCTGGCCGGGCAGGGCGCCGAGATCGTCGACGTCGTCCTGCCGTTCCGGTTCAGCGACTGCGTGGCCATGAGCCAGATCACCAACGCGGAGGCCTACTTCGTCAACGGGGATCTGGCGGAGGATCCGTCCGCCCAGCTCGGCGACGCCGTCCGGGCCCGGATCCTGGCCGGCGCGAACGTCTCGGCCCAGGAGTATCTCGGCACGCTCCACCGCCGGGCCGCGATGAAGCAGCAGTACGACGCCGCCCTCGCGGGCATCGACGCTCTCCTGACGCCGACCACGGAGAGCGCGGCCGTCGCGCTCGACGCCGTCGACGAGGCGCACCTCCCGTCGCGCTTCACCCGTTTCGGCAACCTGCTCGACCTCTGCGCCCTGGCGCTGCCGAACGGCTTCACCGCGTCCGGGCTGCCGCTCTCGCTGCAGATCGTCTGCCGCGGCTACGAGGAGACGACGGCCCTGCGGATCGGACAGGCCTACCAGCGCGCGACCGACTGGCACCTGCGCCGGCCGCCGGTGTGAGACCCGCGGAGTCTCGGCGCCTCCGGCGTCGGGCAGCGGGCCTGCCGACGCCCCCATCCTGCGGGAGTCCGCGGGCGATCCGGTGACGCGGAGACGGGATCAACGGCCCCGTCACGCCCGCCAGAAGGTCAACAGCCACCAGACGCCCGTCAGAACGAACCAGAGGAATCTCACGCCTCTGATGAGTTCATTGATCCCGAAGTACTCCATGAGGAAGCCGCCGAGGCAGGCCACATAGATGAAGGCGATGACCGTGGCCGTGGCCGGCGTGAGGATCCCGAGTCCCCAGACCGCGGCGACGACGGCGAGGCCGAACGCGCACAGGGCGAAGGCGAGAAGGACGGGATGCGCCCCGCACCACCGCGCCACCCGGTCGTTGTCTGCGGACACGTGCTGCATGTGCGACCCCGAATCGATGACTGACATCGACCATACGGGACGCGGTGTCCGGTCCTCGTGAGGAGGCGCACAGGATCGGCGCGGGCCCGGCGGCGGGTCCACATCCGGCGTGCGGCGGCTCGGTGCGGCGCCGGCGGAGCGCGGGCGCGTCAGGCTGCGCCGTTCGGGGACGGATCGATCACACGGCCGGAGCCTGCCCGGCCACGACGACGCCGAGCGTGTCGAGGAGCGACGACCGGGCACGGCTCACCCGGCTCTTCACGGTGCCGACCTGGCAGCCGAGCATGACAGCGGCCTCCTCGTAGGTGTGGCCCTCGGCACCCACCAGCAGCAGCGCCTGGCGCTGCGCGGAGGGCAGGTCGCCGAGACGCTCCCAGACGACCTTGAGGGTGCTGGCATCCTCCTGGTCGGACGGGCTGGTCATCTGCCCGGCATGCGTCCCGTCCACGTCCTCCACCTCCCGCCGCGTCTTGCGCAGGTCGGTGTAGAACTGGTTGCGCAGGATGGTGAACAGCCACGCGGTGAAGTTGGTGCCGGGCCGAAACCGCTGCTGGTTCGCCCAGGCCTTCACGAAGGTCTCCTGCACCAGGTCGTCGGCGCGGCTGACGTCGCCCACGAGCGACAGGGCGAAGGTGCGCAGGGCCGGCAGCGCCTTGATGATGTCGCCGCGGAAGTCGAAGGGGACCGTCTCGCCGTGCGCCGTCACCGCCGCCTCGAAGCGGGACACCAGGGCCGCGAGCTGCGCCGGCAGGGGCTCAAGCTCGACGACCTTGAAATACTCCCGGATCGGCAGGGCGAGGTGCAGGCCGATGGAAGCGGCGTAGCCGGCCCCATCCCGGGTGCCCGCGCCTCCGTCTGGCCGGTCCGCAGCGTCCTCAGTCATGAACGGTTCCGCCTCCAACGCTGGTATACTGGAATAGCTCTAACGTCGGTAGCGGCAGAATCCTGAACCGATGCCAAACGCTCCCAATTGTGACAGGGAATTTAAGCATGATGGCCGGGGTGACAACGGCGGCCGGATACGGGCCCCCGGACTGGCAGCGGCGGGCCGGTCGATGCAGAGTGCGCAGCGTCAGGAGAGCGGGATGACCCACGATCACGCGCAGCACGCGCATGGCCACGACGATCACCACCACGATCATCACCACGGCAGCGACCTGTCGCCGGTCGAGGCCCGGGTGCGCGCCCTGGAATCGCTGCTGACCGAGAAGGGCTACGTCGACCCGGCGGCCCTCGATGCCCTGGTCGAGCTCTACGAGACCAAGGTCGGCCCGCACGCGGGGGCCCGGGTCGTGGCCCGGGCCTGGACCGACCCCGCCTTCCGGGCGCGGCTCCTGGCCGACGCCACGCCGGCCATCGCCGAGTTGGACATCGGCGGCCGCGGCGGCGAGCACATGGTGGTGGTCGAGAACACGCCGGAGATCCACAACCTCGTCGTCTGCACCCTGTGCTCGTGCTACCCGTGGCCGGTGCTCGGCCTGCCCCCGGTCTGGTACAAGGCGCCGCCCTACCGGGCCCGGGCGGTGATCGACCCGCGCGGCGTGCTCGCCGAGTTCGGCGTGACGCTACCGGAGACCACCCGCATCACCGTCTGGGACTCGACGGCCGAGACCCGCTACATGGTCCTGCCGATGCGGCCGGCCGAGACCGACGGCTTCTCCGAGGAGGCCCTGGCCGCCCTCGTGACCCGCGATTCCATGATCGGCACGGGGCTGCCCAGGGCGATCCCGGTCGCGCCCGCGGAGATGCCGGTATGAACGGAGCCCAGGATCTCGGCGGGGCGCACGGCTTCGGGCCGGTGGTGCCGGAGCCGGACGAGCCGGTCTTCCACGCCGCGTGGGAGCGCCGCGTCTTCGCGCTGGCCATGGCCATGGGCTACACGGGCGCCTGGAACCTCGACGGCAGCCGGGCCAACCGAGAATCCCTGCCGCCGGCGGAATATCTCGCGTCGAGCTACTACGAGATCTGGCTCAGGGCGCTGGAGAAGCAGGTCGCCGCCACCGGCCTGGCGACGCCGGCCGAGATCGCGAGCGGCCGGTCCGCGGAGCCGGCCAAGCCCGTCGCGAGGGTCCTGGCCCGCGACGGCCTGGAGCAGCGCTTCCGGGCCGGCTTCCCGAGCAGCCGCGCCGCTGACGCCCCGGCGCGCTTCGCGGTCGGCGACGCCGTCCTGGCGCGCAACAGCCACCCGACCGGCCACACGCGGCTGCCCCGCTACGTGCGCGGCAAGCGCGGCCGGATCGTGCGCGTCGACGGGGTCTACGTCTTCCCCGACACCAACGCCTACGGGTCGGGTGAGAACCCGACCTGGCTCTACACGGTCGCCTTCACCGCGCAGGAACTGTGGGGCGAGAGCGGCGACCTGGGCGGCGTCGTCACGGTGGCGGCCTTCGAACCGTACCTGGAGCCCGCGTGACCGCCCCGTCGCCGAGCCCCTTCGCGGCGCCCTGGGAGGCGCAGGTCTTCGCCCTGGTGGTGTCCCTGCGCGAATCCGGGCTGTTCACGTGGTCGGAATGGGCGGACCGCCTCGGCCGGCAGATCCGCCCGGCCGAGGCCCCCGAGCAGGCGGCCGATTACGGCGCGTGGCTCGCGACGCTGGAAGCGCTCCTGGCCGAGCGCGGCGTGGCGGGACCCGAGAGCGTCGCGGCGCGGACCGAGGCCTTCCTGCGGGCCGCGGAGGCGACGCCCCACGGCCAGCCGATCCGCCTGGAGAACGACCCGCTCTACCGGCCCTGAGCCCGCAGGCCGTCGAGCGGCACCGGCGCAGCGTGCGACCGGCCGCTCATCAGCTGGTCGAGCAGGGCCAGGACCTCGGGCCGCCCGCAATTGCGCGCGGGCTCGAACGGCGTCCAGGTCTGGGTGAAGTCAAGGCGCTCGAACACGTCGCGGTAGCGGCGCAGCTCGCTCGGCGTGAGCGGCACCCCGCGCACGAAGGCCTTATGGGCCGAGATCGTGGTGGCGCGTCGGGAATCCGCCGGGTCGAGCTCGAACTTCAGCGCGTCGCCGCAGAAGCAGATCTTTCGCCCGCGGTCGTACAGGATCGCGTGGCCATCGAAATGGCCCGCGGTGCGGTGCAGTTCCAGCCCCGGCAGCGGCTCGAGGAAATCGTCGTAGGGCCAGCTCACCTGGAGCGCGGCGCTCCACGTGAAGTCGGCCGCCGGCAGGCACAGCTCCGGGTCGAACCGGTCCTGGAGCTGCGTCAGCGCCCCGTAGGAATGCGGGTGCGAGGCCGAGAGGACCGCCATCCCGCCGAGCCGCTCGATCTGGTCGAGGGCGGCCTCGCTGAAGACCGGGCAGCCCTCGAAGCCCATGTTCCCGCGCTCGGTCCGGATCAGATAGGCGGACGGCCCGATGCCGGAGACCGGCTCGTTCCAGAAGCGCCAGACCCCCGGCTCAAGCTCCTGCCAGTGGCAGGGAAAGGCCTCCTGCGCCTGGCGGGCGGTGCGGAAGCGCCAGCCGTCCTGCGGCACGACGTGGCGGGCGTCGAGACACATCGGGCAGGCGGCCGGCGTCTCGAAGTGCCGCTGCCAGAACCCGCAATTGTCGCAGGTGTAGGCGGGCAGCTTCAGGGCGCCCGCGAAGGGCAGATAGCCGGGCATCGTCTGGGACCTTCCTCGGGCGGTGCGTGCGATACGGCCCTAGTTGAACTCGCCGTCCCCGTCATCGCGAGCGCAGCGAAGCGACCCAGGGCAGAAGGCCTTCTTCAAGCGGGGCGTCACTGTGGATTGCTTCGCTCCGCTCGCAAAGACGGTGGCAGGCCTGTCGACGGGATCGGGCTCAGCAGCCGTCAGGTCCGCCCGGGCAGGCGGCGCGCCGACCGGGCGGCGTGGACGGTGCCGGCGAGGCCGACGAGGGCCAGGCCGAGGAGGCCGCCGACCACGACGTCGCGGGTGCGGCTCGTGACGAACTCGGCGCGGCTCGCCTTGGTCCGCCCGGAGAAGCGCCCGTCGATCCCGGCCGGGCCGGGTACAGGCGCGTCGAGATTGCCCGCCATCTCGGGGATGGTCTCGTCGGAGAGCTGCGCCGACCACATGGAGGCGGCCTTGCGGTCGGCGAGCGCCGGCGCCAGCGCCTGGGCGGCCGCCATCATCACCGAGGACCGGCCGACCCAGACCTCCCGGCGCGGGTGCTCGACCGCGTACAGGATCGCGTCGGCGCAGAGCCGCGGGTCGAAGACCGGGTCCGGCGCGTACTGGCGGTGGCCGGTTCGGTTGCGCGCCCAGTTGAACTGCGGCGTGTTGACCGCCGGCAGGTAGATCACGCTGAGGCTGACATTGACCCGGTCGTGCAGCAGCTCGCAGCGGAGGGCGTCGGTGAAGCCCGAGACCGCGAACTTGGCCGCGCAGTAGGGGGCCTGCAGGGGCGCCGCCCGGATCGCGAGGCCCGACGAGACCTGGATGATCGCGCCGCGGTCGCGCCGCTTCATGTAACGCAGGGCGGCGAGCGTCCCGTAGACCTGGCTCAGATAGGTGGTCTCGGTCACCCGCCGGTACTCGTCCGGGGTGATTCGGTCGGCCGGGTTCACCACCGTCGACATGGCGTTGTTCACCCACGCGCGGATCGGGCCGAGCTCGCGCTCGACCCGCTCGGCGGCCGCGTCCACGGCCTCCGGGTCGGCGACGTCGGCGCCGATCGCCAGCATCGGCTGGCCGTAGGCGGCGAGCGCCCGCTCGGCCGCGGAGAGACGGCCGGGATCCCGCGCGATCACCGCGACCGACCAGCCGCGCGCGGCGAATTCATGCGCGGTGGCGAGCCCGATTCCGGCCGTGCCCCCCGTAACGACCGCAACCCGTGCCATACCGACCTCATCCGCGACAGACCGAACCGGCAACACGGTGCGGCGCGCTCGGTTGCGCCGCTCGAATGGGCCGGAACGTCACGGGGAAGCGGATCGGGATACCGATCGCGATGCCGATTTCACGGACCGGGACGCAACGTCCGACCGCGGGCGCTGTTGACTGCCTGTACCGCGTCATGCCGAACCATCGAGGGTCGCAGCCATGCGCACTGGACGACGCTTCTCCCTCTTCTCGCTCCCGATCGATCCCTGGCCGCAGGCGTCCCTGGCCGAGCGGACCGCCGTCGGGATGGTCCTGACCGGCCTGCTGCTCGTGCCGGCCTGCGCGGTCGGGGCCGCGCTCCTCGTGTTCACGACGCTCGCGGCCCACGTGTACTGGTCCTACGATCTCGGAGCCTCCCTCCACGCGTTCATCGCCCGGCATGCCGGGGCCGCCGTCGCGCGGCGGGGCCGGCTCGTCCACAAGGCCTGACGCGCGGGAGCGGATCGACGGCCGGGCGGCGTTGAGCCGTGCCGGTCCACACGGCCCGGCCGCGCGGCCCCCGCGATCCCTGTGCGTTCGCCTCGGTCCGATTTGACCTGACGGTCTCTCGTGGGCCAGTCAGGTTCGGAACCGAGAGATCGCCATGTTCCGTACCCTGATGTCTGCGCGGCGCTTCGCGCCGCTGTTCTGGTGCCAGTTCTTCTCGGCGTTCAACGACAATTTCCTGAAGAACGCACTCGCCTTCCTGATCTTGTTCGGGATCGGCGGCCAGGCGGACGCCCATGCCGGCGTCCTCGTGACGCTCGCGAGCGCCGTGTTCATCGGGCCGTTCTTCATCCTGTCGGGTCTCGGCGGCCAGTGGGCCGACCGCTACGACAAGGCGCTGATGGCGCGGCGGCTCAAGTTCGCCGAGATCTTCGCGGCCGGCACCGCCGTGCTCGGCTTCCTCCTGCACTCGATCCCGGTTTTGTTCGTGGCGCTCGGCCTGTTCGGGACGATCGCGGCACTGTTCGGCCCGATCAAGTACGGGATCCTGCCGGACCACCTCCGGCGCGAGGAGCTCCCCGCCGGCAACGCCCTCGTGGAGGCGGCGACCTTCCTGGCGATCCTGCTCGGCACGATCGCGGCCGGCGCGGCCTCGGCGATGGGCGGCTCGGGACTCGTGTTCGGCGTGCTGGTGATGGGCTTCGCCGTCCTGTGCTGGCTCTCGGCCCGGATGATCCCGGCGACCGGCGAGGGGGCCCCGGACCTGCGCGTCGACCCGAACATCGCCCGCTCGACCTACGCGCTGCTGCGCGACCTCTGGGCCGACACGCGGCTGTGGCGCGGCTCGCTCACGGTGAGCTGGTTCTGGCTGGTCGGCGTGGTGGTGCTGTCGCTGCTGCCGGTGCTGGTGCGCGGCGCCTTCAACGGCACCGAGACGGTGATCACGCTGCTGCTGGCTTTGTTCTCGATCGGCATCGCGGTCGGCTCCGGCCTCGCCTCGTGGCTCGCCAGCGGCCGGATCGTGCTGCTGCCGACGCCCGTCGGCGCGGTGCTGATGGGCCTGTTCGGCCTCGACCTCGCCTGGACGGTCGGCCACCTGCCGGCGCCGCCCGCGGAGCCGATCGGCCCCCTCGGCTTCCTGCAGACCGGCCACGGCCTGCGCACCGGGATCGACTTCCTCGGTCTCGCGATCTCCGGCGGCCTCTACATCGTCCCGTCCTTCGCGGCCGTGCAGGCCTGGGCCGAGAAGGCGATGCGCGCCCGGATCATCGGCGCGGTCAACGTCATGACGGCGGCCTTCATGGTCGCCGGCACCCTGGCGCTCGCGGCGCTGCAGGGCGCGGGCCTCACGATCGCGAGCCTCCTCGCGGTGGTGGCGGTGCTGAACCTGATCGTCGGCGCGCTCGTGTTCGCGACCCTGCCGACGAGCCCGTTCCGCGACTTCCTGTCGATCCTGTTCCGGGCCTTCTACCGGCTGGAGGTCCGCGGCTTCGACAACCTCGCGGCGGCCGGCCCGAACGCCATCATCGCCCTCAACCACGTCTCGTTCCTCGACGCGCCGCTCGCGCTGTCGCTCCTCGAGCAGGAGCCGGTCTTCGCCATCGACAGCGGGATCGCGCAGCGCTGGTGGGTGCGCCCGTTCCTGCGCATCACCAAGGCGATGCCGCTCGACCCGACCCGGCCGCTCGCCACCCGGACGCTGATCAACGCGGTCAAGAGCGGCGAGACCCTGATCATCTTCCCCGAGGGCCGGCTCACGGTCACCGGCAGCCTGATGAAGGTCTACGACGGCGCCGGTCTGATCGCCGACAAGTCGGGCGCGATGGTCGTCCCGGTGAAGCTCGACGGCCTGGAGCGCACCGTCTTCTCGCGCCTGTCGCGCGGCCAGGTGCGCCGCCGCTGGTGGCCCAAGGTGACCGTGACGGTGATGCCGCCGGTGCGGCTGACCGTGGACCCCGCGCTCAAGGGCAAGGCGCGGCGGCAGGCGGCGGGCGCCGCCCTCTACGGGATCATGTCGGACCTCGTGTTCCGCACCGCCGACATCGACCGCGGCCTGATGGCGGCGCTGATCGAGGCGGGCGAGCGCCACGGCTGGGGCCGCAACGCCCTGGAGGATCCGGTCGGCGGCCGCCTCACCTACAGCCGGCTCGTGATGGGCGCCAACATCCTCGGCCGCAAGCTGATGCCGCTGGCGCCCGTGGGCGGCCGGATCGGCGTCATGCTGCCGAACGCCAACGGCGCCGCGGTGACGCTGTTCGCCCTCGCCTCCGCGGGCCGGGTGCCGGCGATGATCAACTTTTCGGCCGGCCCCGCCAACGTGCTCTCGGCCTGCCGGGCCGCGGAGGTCAGCAGGATCCTGACCTCCCGGGCCTTCATCGAGAAGGGGCGGCTGGGCCCGCTCGTCGAGGCGATCCGCGGCTCGGTCGAGCTGATCTACCTGGAGGACGTGCGGGCCGGCATCACGACGGGGGACAAGATCCGCGGCCTCCTGGCGCCGCGCCGCCCCCTGGTGGCGCGCGCCGGCGAGGATCCGGGAGCGGTGCTGTTCACCTCGGGCAGCGAGGGCACGCCGAAGGGCGTGGTGCTCGCCAACCGCTGCATGCTCGCCAACGTGGCGCAGGTGGCGGCCCGGATCGATTTCGGCCCGATGGACAAGGTGTTCAACGTCCTGCCGGTGTTCCACGCCTTCGGGCTCACGGCCGGGCTGGTCCTGCCCCTGGTCTCGGGGGTGCCGGTCTACCTCTACCCGTCGCCGCTGCACTACCGGATCGTGCCGGAGCTGATCTACGGCTCGAACAGCACCGTCCTGTTCGGGACCGACACGTTCCTCACGGGCTACGCCCGGTCGGCCCATTCCTACGACCTGCGCTCCCTGCGTTACGTCGTGGCCGGCGCCGAGGCCGTGAAGGAGACCACCCGGAAGACCTGGGCGGAGAAGTTCGGGCTGCGCATCCTGGAGGGCTACGGTGTCACCGAGTGCGGCCCGGTCGTCGCCCTCAACACGCCGATGTTCAACCGGTTCGGCACGGTTGGGCGGATCCTGCCCGGCATCGAGACCCGCCTCGAGCCGGTGCCGGGAATCGACGAGGGCGGCCGCCTGTCCCTGCGCGGGCCGAACATCATGCTGGGCTACCTGCGCGCCGAGAAGCCCGGCGTGCTGGAGCCGCCGCCGGGCGGCTGGCACGACACCGGCGACATCGTGGCGATCGACCCGATGGGCTTCGTCACCATCAAGGGTCGGGCCAAGCGCTTCGCGAAGATCGCGGGCGAGATGGTGTCGCTCGCCGGCATCGAGTCCCTGGCCGCCGAGCTCTGGCCCGAACGTCCGAGCGCCGTCGCGGCGGTGCCGGACGCGCGCAAGGGCGAGCGGCTGATCCTGTTCACGCAGGAGAAGGGGGCGACCCGGGCCGCCTACCAGAGCTTCGCCAAGGGCCGCGGCGCCTCCGACGTCGCGATCCCCGCCGAGGTGGTGGTGCTGGACGCGATCCCGATGCTCGGCACCGGCAAGGTCGACCAAGTGGCCGTCACGAAGCTCGCGCTGGAGCGGGCGAAGGAGAACGCGGCGGCCTGACGGTCGCGGCCGGGCCTCCCGCGTCACCCAAACGGGGGATGCGGGGCTCCCCGGGATCCGCTCGTATCGTGAATACAGCCGTGATTCGAACCGCTTGACGCGTTCGGGGCGCGGGTCTGAGGGGGACTCGGTACGCAACGGCGAGGGACAGATCATGCGGAAGGGCACGCGAGTTCCGGCTTGGCTGGCGAGGCGGACCTACTTCAAGCGGATCGAGCGCTGGGCGAAGCCCGGCAAGGTGCGCAAGGCGGCGCAGCCCCCTGAGACAGTGGCCGCCGCGATGCCCTCCAACGTCGTGCCGTTCCCGATCCGGATGAATCGGCCGGATCGCCCCGCCTTCGAGGACCTGCGGGGCGTCGGCACGGCCTGAAGCCGCGTCCGATCGAGTTGCAACGGTTTGGAGAGACGGCGATCCCGATCGAGACCCGCGCCACTCTCCCTCTCCCGTGCGGGAGAGGGCTGGGGTGAGGGACAAGACGCTTCGAGATCGCGCGCGCCACTGCGGCTCGGGCAGGGTGTGGCTCATCCGGACGGACCTGATCCCTCACCCTGTCCCTCTCCCGCACGGGACAGGGGGACCCGCGCCTCGTGTGGCACGGGTTCGGCCAAGGCCTCCGTCCCGATCCGATCGAGAACGGCGCGAGAGGCCGGCCTCGGCCGGGCCGACGCCCGCCGCCGGGGACGCCGGCCGGACCGGGGGCTTGCCGGGCGCGCGGGAACACGGGATCCTGCGCCGTCGGAGCCGAGACCGGGAGGATGCGTGCCGCACGACGGGTCGGATCCGCGCGCGTCGGCGCCTCCCCGGAAGCGGGCGAGGGGCCTGCGCGCGGCGCTCGGGGCGACGGCGCTCGGTCTCGGCCTCCTGGGGGCCGGCACCGCCGCGCTCTGGCGCTACGCCGACGCGCTGCCGCCCCTCGACCTGGCCGCGGCCGAATCACGCTCGACGGTGGTGCTGGACCGGTCCGGCACGCTGCTGCGCCCCTTCGCGACCGCGGACGGGCGCTGGCGCCTGCCGGTCACCGCGGAGGCGGTCGATCCGCGCTACCGGGCGATGCTGCTCGCCTACGAGGATCGCCGCTTCGCCGCGCATCCCGGCATCGACCCGGCCGCGGTGCTGCGCGCCGCCGGCCAGTGGCTGACGCGCGGCCGCATCGTGTCCGGCGCCTCCACCCTGTCGATGCAGGTGGCGCGCCTCGTCGAGCCGCGGCGCGAGCGGTCGCTCGAGGCCAAGCTCCGCCAGATGGTGCGGGCGGTCGCGCTGGAGCGGCGCCTCGGCAAGGCCGGGCTGCTCGACCTCTACCTGGCACTCGCCCCCTATGGCGGCCCGCTGGAAGGCGTGCGTGCGGCGAGCGTCGCGTATTTCGGGCGCGAGCCGGTCCGGCTGACCGCCGCGCAGGCGGCCCTGCTCGTCGCCCTGCCGCAATCGCCCGAGACCCGCCGCCCGGACCGGTTCCCCGAGCGCGCCCGCGCCGCCCGCGACCGGGTCCTGTCGGTGGCCGTCGCGCGGGGCATCCTCACGGCGGCGGAGGCCGAGGCCGCCCGGGCCGAGCCGGTGCCGACGGCGCGCAAGCCGTTCCCGATGCTCGCGGCGCACGCCGCCGAGGAGGCGGTGGCGGCCGATCCCGGTGCCGCCACGATCCGCCTCGCGATCGACGGGCGCCTGCAGGAGCGGCTGGAAACCCTGGCGGCCGAGCGCGCCGCCGCCGCCGGCCCGGACCTCTCGGCCGCGATCCTCGTCCTCGACAACCGCGACGGCCGGGTGCTCGCCCAGGTCGGCAGCGCCGGCTACCTGGACCCTGCCCGGCGCGGCGCCATCGACATGACCCTGGCAGTGCGCTCGCCCGGCTCCGCGCTGAAGCCCTTCGTCTACGCCATGGCCTTCGCGGACGGTCTCGCGCATCCCGAGACCCTGCTGGAGGATCGCCCGGCGCGCTTCTCGGCGAGCTACGCGCCGGAGAATTTCGACCTGACCTTCCAGGGCACGGTCACGGCCCGGCGGGCCCTGCAGCTCTCGCTGAACGTGCCGGCGGTCGAGCTGATGGACGCGGTCGGTCCCGCCCGCTTCATCGCCCGGCTGCGCGCCGCCGGGGCCGGGATCCAGCTCCCGCGGGAAGCGGCCCCGGGGCTGCCGGTCGCGCTGGGCGGCCTCGGCATCACGGTCACCGACCTCGCCCGGCTCTACGCGGGGCTCGCCCGCGGCGGCGCGGTTCCGGACCTGCTGCGCCGCGCCGACGGGATCGCGGCCGAATCCCGGCACCGCGTCGCCGAGCCCGTGGCGGCCTGGTACGTCGCCGACATCCTGCGCGGGACACCGCCGCCGGAGAACGCCCTGCCGAACCGCATCGCCTACAAGACCGGCACCTCCTATGGCTACCGCGACGCCTGGGCCGCCGGCTTCGACCGCCACGCGACGATCGTCGTCTGGGCCGGGCGCCCGGACGGCGCCGCGGTGCCGGGGCTCGTGGGCCGCACCGTCGCGGCGCCGATCCTGTTCGACGCCTTCGCGCGCCTCGGGATCGAGCCCGAGCCGGTGCCCCAGCCGCGGGACGCGCTGGTGGTCGGAACGGCGAGCCTGCCGCCGCCGCTGCGGTACCTGCGGCGCGAGGCGGCCGAGGCAACGGGACCGGCGCTGCGGATCGCCTATCCGCCGGACGGGGCGCGGATCGATCTCGGCCTCGCGGCGGACCGGCACGGCGCCGCGGAGGGCGGCCCGGGCCTCGCCCTCAAGGCCCTGGGCGGCGTGCCGCCGCTCACCTGGCTGGTCGACGGTCAGCCGGTCGTGCAGACGCCGCGGCGGAAGGCCGAGTGGGCCCCGGGGGGCGCGGGCTTCGCGCGGATCTCGGTCCTGGACGCGACCGGCGCCAGCGACAGCGTGTCCGTCCGCCTCGAGTGAGCCGACGGCGGGGTTCCTCGGGTCAGCGACCGAGGCCGCGCTGAGCGCCGGCCGGGCCGCGCGACTCGCAGGATTCCAGCGCCGCGGCGAGGCGCGCCGCGCTGGCCGCGGACCCGTAAGACAGGTTGAGGACAGTGGAGAGGATCCCGACGCTCACGAGCACGCCGAGGGCGGCCGCGCCGAGCAGAACGGCGGTGATCAGCCGGTTGCGCCGCAGGTCCGCCGTCAGCGCCTGGATCAGGTCCCGGTTGTGTTCGGCGAGACCGTTCCGCGCCGCCACCAGCTCGTTGTACATGTTCGTGATGGCGTTGGTGGACATGTACACCAGCAGCAGGTGGACGACGAAGTCGTCGTCCGTCGTGGTGTTGAGGGCGGCCGCGATCCGCACGGCGAGCTGACGCTCCCAGGGCTGGAGATCGCGGCCGTGGACCGACCGGTAGAACCGCTCGAGGTTGGTCACGGCCGGAGGGCATCCCGCCACGCCGTGTGGAAGTTGCGCCGCAGGCGGCGGCCCTCGACCCGCAGGCGCATCGGCGCGCTGTTCGCCAAGGCCTGCCAGGTCGTGTTCTGGACCCGCAGGGCCTCGATCAGCCGCTCGCCGATCCGCTCGATCTCGATGACGCGAAAGTTCGACTGCTTCCGCAGGGCTCGCACGAGGTCGGACGATTCGAGATAGTCGAAATTGGTCGCCTGGGCGGTGTTCTTCGCCAGGATCGCCCGGTCGCACTCGATCAGCATGGGCCGGAGCTCGCGCAGGACCTCCAGGGCAGTGGGATCGACCGCGCCGGCCGCGACGACCACGGCGAGGCGGATATTCGCCTCCCGGCAGCTCTCCACGATGATCTCGGTGCAGCGGCGGGTCGTCTCGGTGTCGCCGGCCGGGAAGTCGACCACGACGAGGCGCTCGGCCGCCTCGGTCACGCGCTCGATCAGGTCCTGGCACAGGGTCGGGTCGACGCGGCCCGTGCTGTCCTCGGCGCGCAGGCGCTGCCGGATGGCGGTGATGCCGGGACGGCGCGGGACGAAGTTGTCGCTGCCGGGCGTGGTCTCCTGCATGAGCGCCGTGTGGAAGTGCCGGTTGGCCGGGTCGGTGTCGATCGCCAGGACCGGACCGACCTCCGCGCAGAGATCCGCCACCTGGAGGGCGATGGTCGTCTTGCCGACACCGCCCTTGCCGCCGAGGCAGAGCACGAGAACCTTCGCGGCGGCGCCCAGGAGATCGCGCTGGATGTCCTGGATCTCGTCCGGGCTGTACCAGGCCGGAACCTTGCTCTGCGTCGTGTCGGTCATGCGGTGTCTCCTTGCTGATACGCGCGGGGTGGCCGCCGGACGCGCGCGCTCCGCGCGCGGCACCGGGCTGCGGGATCTCGGGGGGTCACGGGCTCGGGCCGGGCCGCACGGCCCGCGCGGAATGCCGGTCGCGTCACGCGCGGGATCCGGTCGTGCACGGGTCGGCAGAGGCGCGGCCGCCCCGAGCTCGAGACCCGAATGCGGACGGCCGACGCTCGGGTCCCGCGATGACATCCGTCGCCACGATCTGCACTCCGTTGCTGGATCCGCTTCGCCGACGGCTCCGGCCGCAAGTCTTCCCCGCCGCGGTCGAGGTTCACGCACGATCATGCGCGGACCTGCGGAGGACTCAAGCCTCGAAAAATCGGATCTCTTTTCGACGAATGCTCTAGAATGAGATCGTTAATGAAGATTTATATTTATAAAAACTGCAGTAATGAGCGAGTTACGACCACAAAATCTGGATCAATATACAACATCCCGGACATCGCCCGCAATTCGATCGATTCGGCCGGCCGGAATCCGCGCGGGTCATCTGGGCCGCGGGCCTTGCCCGGCCCTGTCCGGCGGTGACCCGGACGTCACCGCGCCGCGGCGAGGGGCGCGAACACGTCGGTGAGGCCGTTCACCAGGATCTGGGTCCCGACGCACAGGAGCAGGAAGGCGAAGAGGCGGCCCATCACCCGGGCGCGGGCCGGGCCGATGAAGGCGACGACCCGGTCGGCGGAGGCGTAGAGAACCGCGACCGTGGCGGCGACCGCGAGGGCCGCCAGCGTGACGCCGATGTAGAAGCCGAAGCGCTCCGCGTAGGCCTCCGGCCGGTTGGCCCCCAGGGTGATGGCGACCGCGATCGTCCCCGGCCCGGTGGTGAACGGGAGCGTCAGGGGGAAGAAGGCGATGTCGGCGAGGGGGCCGGGCGCCGGGTCGCCCGGCGGCTCCGCCGGGGCCGGCCCGCGGCCAGCCGACCCGGAGGCCTCGGCCTGCTTGCGCGCCTCCCGGGCCTCGGGCCGGTTCAGCTGGGTCCAGGCCGACGACATGACCACGAGGCCGCCGGCGATGCGCAGCGCGCCCAGGGTGACGCCGAAGAAGTTCAGGATCGGCGTGCCGGCCCAGAGGGCGCCGAGCATCACCAGGGCGGCGTAGACGCCGATCCGGCGCGACAGCAGCACGCGCTCGGCGTGGCTGAAGGCGCCAGCCACCTGCGCGAAGATGAAGGCGCCCCCGACCGGGTTCACGATCGAGAACAGCGCCGACAGGGCGAGCAGGAACTGCTGGGTGGTGAAGTCGAGGCTCATCGGGGTCAGCCCGGGGAGGGGGCCGGCACCAGCACCCGGGCCGGCGCGAGGCGGCGGGCGCGGCGCACCTGCTGGACGGCCACCGGCCGGTAGAGCTGCTTCGTCGCGTCGACCACGTGCAGGCCCGCGAAGGGCAGGGACAGGCCGGTGCCGAGCCACTCCCAGGCGGGCCCGGTGCGCAGCATCAGGCGCGAGCGGGCCGGCGGCATGTACAGGGTCTCGGCCCAGCTCACCGGCGAGAACAGCGTGTCGCGCATGAGCCGCCCGAGCTGCGAGCGGCTGTAGGGCTGGCCGTGGCCGAAGGGCGTCGCCTCCCGGCGGGCCCAGACGCCCCGGCGGTTGGGCACCACGAGGATCATGCGGCCGCCCGGCGTGAGGGTGCGCCAGACCTCCTGCAGCAGCTCCGTCGGGCTCTCCACCGATTCGAGGGCGTGGACCAGGATGACCCGGTCGATGGCGGCCTCCGGCAGGGGCATCATGGTGGGATCGGCGAGCGCCGCGCAGGAGCGCCCGGTGCCCGGCCAGTTCACCACGCCCTGGGAGGCCGGCATGAAGGCGAGGGTGCGCTCGGCGATGCAGTGGACCGGCCCGAGATACGGCGTCGCGTAGCCGATCCCGAGGACGCGCAGCCCCGAGACCGAGCCGAGGAAGTCGTGGAGCGCCCGGCCGACCACGCGGTGCGTCGTGCGGCCCAGAGGGCTGGCGTAGAAGGCCCGCAAGCCGTTGACGTCGAGGCGCATGGAGGGACAGGAGATCGCGGACGGAACGGTCGTCGTACTCAATGGTGAGCCGCGCGCCGCGCGGCAAGCGCCGGAGGAACCTCGCCGGACCATCACCTGTTCACGGCAACAGATTTCGCGCCGCTTCGCGCCCGTTCGCGTTCTTGGGAGACCCCGTCCGATGGCCGCCGAGACCGAGATTCGCACCTTCCTCTGCCGCAGCGACAACATCGGCGTGCTGATCCGCGATCCGCAGACCGGCGCCTGCGCGGCGATCGACGTGCCGGAGGCCGGACCGGTCCTCCAGGCCCTCGACGAGACCGGCTGGCGGCTGACCGACATCCTCGTGACCCACCGGCACGGCGACCATGTCGAGGGCATCCCGGAGGTGAAGCGGGCGACCGGCGCCCGGGTGGTCGCCCCCGCCAAGGCGGGCGACGCGGTCCCGCAGGCGGACGTGACCGTGCGGGAGGGCGACACGGTCACGGTCGGCGGCCTCGAGGCGCAGGTCTGGGAGACGCCGGGCCACTGCGCCGACCACGTGACCTACTGGTTCGCGGGGGCCGGCCTCGTCTGCGCCGGCGACACCCTGTTCACCCTCGGCTGCGGGCGCGTGATGGAGAGCCCGCCCGAGACCCTCTACCGCTCCCTGCGGCGCTTCGACGACCTGCCCGACGCGACGCGAGTCTTCAGCGGCCACGACTACGTACTCTCCAACGCCCGCTTCGCCCTGGCGGCCGATCCGGACAACCCGGATCTGAGGAAGCGCCTCGCCGAGGCCGAGCGCGCCCGGGCGGAGGGGCGGTTCCTCATCCCCTCGACCATGGGTGCGGAGCGGGCGACCAACCCGTTCCTGCGCAGCGGGCAGCCGGCCCTGGCGCGATCCGTCGACCTTCCGCCGGAAAGCGATCCCGAGGCGGTGTTCGTCGCCTTGCGGGCGTGGAAGAACCGCTTCTGACGCAGGTGATAACGAGAAAAATTTGTTGCCTTCTCAAGGCAAACTGACACATAGGGGTGTTTAAGCGGTCCTAATCCGCTCAGGTAACCGGGCTCCCGGGGGGAAGCCGTAACGTCAACGCGAAGCGCCGGGACGCTTCAGCCGGTATGATGGGGGTCCGTCTCGCCCTACCACCTGTCCACTTCCCGCCTTCCGCTTCCTTTCCTCAAGCCAGAGTCCGACGGGTCCAAGGAGGAGGCGCTCAGCGCCAAGGCCAAGATCACCGTCGCCGACGCCGAATCCGGCACACTCCGCGAGAGCGGTGAGGCGGCCAGTCCCGCCCGCCCGCGGGCGCCGGTCGCGGCCGACGTGCGGCTCCTCGGGATCGCCACCGAGCACCTCTCGCGGCTCGGGCCCAAGCGCGTGACGGTCGTGGCCGTCGCCGCCGAGGCCGGCATGACGCACGCGAACGTGTACCGCTACTTCCCGTCGAAGGACGCGCTCCTCGACGCGGTGGCGGGCCGCTGGCTGCGCGAGGTCGAAGCCCGGCTCGCCGGCATCGCCGACGCGCCCGATCCCGCCGACGACAAGATCGAGCGCCTCCTGACCGCCCTCGCGACGGTCCAGCGGGACGCTTTGTTCGACGAGCCGAACCTGTTCGCGGTCCATCTCGACGCCACCGTCTCGGCCCGGCCGATCGCCCGGCGGCACCGCGTGCGGCTGCGCAGCCTCGTCGAGCGCGTGGTCGAGGAGGGCATCACCTCCGGGATCTTCTCGGCCCGGGACCGGGAGCGGGCGATCGCCTACATCTTCGACGCGAGCTACCGCTTCACGCATCCGCTGGCGATCCAGCACGATGCCGAGGTGCCGCGCGACCTGATCGAGGCCCGGTTCGGGGCCGTCATCCACGCGATCCAGCGGGTTCTGCGCTCCGGCATCCTCTGATCCGACGCGCTCCCACAGGCTCTCTCGAAGGCCCGGACACACCGTCCGGGCCTTCGTCGTTCGTGCGGCCTCCCGCGCCGCACGCCGCCCGCCGCGACCCGAAATGACAGGATTCCAGATCTGTCATCGCGGCTTCGCGGCCGTCCCGCGCCAGGGTGCACTGCACCTAAAACACTCGCGACGTTGACGTTTCGGAGAGGCCATCGGGGCGCTCGGGGGTGATCCGACGCCCCGGACGCGCCGCCCGCGCGGCCCTCATCGGGTTGAAGCCACGGTGCTTTTCGGCCACACAGCCGCGCAGATTTCAGAGTGGCGAATCCGGCCTCGGACCCTGACGGACGAGCGGCTCCGGCCTCGCGCAACGCATCACCGAAGTCGAACGCACGGAGACACATCCGACATGGCTCGCAACAAGATCGCGCTCATCGGCGCCGGCCAGATCGGCGGCACCCTTGCCCTTCTGGCCGGCCTCAAGGACCTCGGGGACGTGGTGCTGTTCGACATCGTCGACGGCGTGCCGCAGGGCAAGGCGCTGGACATCGCCGAGGCCGCCCCGGTCGAGGGCTTCGACGCGACCTACGCGGGTGCCAGCGACTACGCCGCCATCAAGGGCGCCGACGTGGTGATCGTGACCGCCGGCGTGCCGCGCAAGCCCGGCATGAGCCGCGACGACCTGATCGGCATCAACCTCAAGGTCATGCAGGCCGTCGGCGAGGGCATCAAGACCCACGCGCCGGACGCCTTCGTGATCTGCATCACCAACCCGCTCGACGCCATGGTGTGGGCGCTGCAGAAGTTCTCGGGCGTCCCGACCAACAAGATCGTCGGCATGGCCGGCGTGCTCGATTCGGCGCGCTTCCGCCACTTCCTCGCCGAGGAGTTCAAGGTGTCGGTGGAGGACGTCACGGCCTTCGTGCTCGGCGGCCACGGCGACGACATGGTGCCGCTGACCCGCTACTCGACGGTGGCGGGCGTGCCGCTGACCGACCTCGTCAAGCTCGGCTGGACCACCCAGGAGAAGCTCGACGCCATGGTCGACCGCACCCGCAAGGGCGGCGGCGAGATCGTCAACCTGCTCAAGACCGGCTCGGCCTTCTACGCGCCCGCCGCCTCCGCCATTGCCATGGCCGAGAGCTACCTGCGCGACAAGAAGCGGGTCCTGCCCTGCGCGGCCTACCTCGACGGCCAGTACGGCGTGACGGGCATGTTCATCGGCGTGCCGATCGTGATCGGCGCCAACGGCGTGGAGCGCGTGCTCGAGGTGACCTTCGACGCGGCCGAGAAGACCATGTTCGACAAGTCGGTCGCCTCGGTGACGGGACTCATCGAGGCCTGCAAGGGCGTCGACAGCAGCCTCGCCTGACCGGTAAGCGGATACCGGGCAGCGCGTAGCGGTCGGAGATTCGAATCTCGATCACGCGATTTCTCTACGCGTCGCCCGCTGCCACCTATTCGCTCCTCCTTACGAGGCTCCGATGAATATCCACGAATATCAGGCCAAGGCCGTGCTGAAGGAGTTCGGCCTGCCCGTCTCCCGCGGCGTGGCCATCTTCAACCCGTCGGAGGCCGAGGCCGCCGCCAAGGAGCTCGGCGGCCCCGTCTGGGTCGTGAAGAGCCAGATCCACGCGGGCGGCCGCGGCAAGGGCACCTTCAAGGGCGCGCCCGAGGGCGCTAAGGGCGGCGTGCGCGTCACCAAGTCGATCGACGAGGTGAAGCAGTTCGCCGGCGAGATGCTCGGTCAGACGCTGGTGACGATCCAGACCGGCCCGGCCGGCAAGCAGGTCAACCGCCTCTACATCGAGGAGGGCGCCCAGATCGCCGAGGAGTTCTACCTCTCGATGCTGGTCGACCGCGCCACGGGCGGCGTCGCCTTCGTGGTCTCCACCGAGGGTGGCATGGACATCGAGGCGGTCGCCCACGACACGCCCGAGAAAATCCACACGATCGCGGTCGACCCGGCCACCGGCGTGATGCCCCACCACGGCCGCGCCGTCGCCAAGGCGCTCGGCCTGTCCGGCGCCCAGGCCAAGGAAGCGGCCGCGCTGACCGAGAAGCTCTACGCGGCCTTCGTGGCCAAGGACATGAGCCTCCTGGAGATCAACCCGCTGGTGCTGACCGCCGACGGGCACCTCAAGTGCCTCGACGCCAAGATGGCCTTCGATTCGAACGCCCTCTACCGGCACGCGGACATCATGGCGCTCCGCGACGAGACCGAGGAGGACGCCAAGGAGATCGAGGCGTCCAAGTACGACCTCGCCTACATCGCGCTCGACGGCACGATCGGCTGCATGGTCAACGGCGCCGGCCTCGCCATGGCGACGCTCGACATCATCAAGCTCTACGGCGAGGAGCCGGCGAACTTCCTCGACGTCGGCGGCGGCGCCTCGGAGGAGAAGGTCACGGCGGCGTTCAAGATCATCACCGCCGACCCGAACGTGAAGGGGATCCTCGTCAACATCTTCGGCGGGATCATGAAGTGCGATGTGATCGCCAACGGCGTGATCGCGGCCGTGAAGGCGGTGGGCCTGCAGGTGCCGCTGGTGGTGCGCCTCGAGGGCACCAACGTCGAGCAGGGCAAGGCCATCATCCGCAATTCCGGCCTCAACGTCATCCCGGCGGACGACCTCGACGACGCCGCCCAGAAGATCGTCGCCGCCGTGAAGGGAGCCTGATCATGTCGGTGATGATCGACGCCAACACCAAGGTCATCTGCCAGGGCTTCACCGGCAAGAACGGGACCTTCCACTCCGAGCAGGCCATCGCGTACGGCACCAAGATGGTCGGCGGCACGAGCCCCGGTAAGGGCGGCTCCAGCCATCTCGGCCTGCCGGTCTTCGACACGGTCGCGGAGGCCCGCGAGGCCACCGGCGCCGAGGCCTCGGTGGTCTACGTGCCGCCGCCCGGCGCCGCCGACGCGATCTGCGAGGCGATCAGCGCCGAGGTGCCGCTGATCGTCTGCATCACGGAGGGCATCCCGGTGCTCGACATGGTGCGGGTGAAGCGGGCGCTCGAGGGCTCGAAGTCGCGCCTCGTCGGACCGAATTGCCCCGGCATCGTCACCGCCGGCGAGTCGAAGATCGGCATCATGCCGGCCAACATCTTCCGGCCGGGCTCGGTCGGCATCGTGTCCCGCTCGGGCACGCTGACCTACGAAGCGGTGTTCCAGACCTCCAATGCCGGCCTCGGCCAGACCACGGCGGTCGGCATCGGCGGCGACCCGGTGAAGGGCACCGAGTTCATCGACGTGCTGGAGCTGTTCCTCGCCGACCCGAAGACCGAGTCGATCGTGATGATCGGCGAGATCGGCGGCTCGGCCGAGGAGGAGGCGGCGCAGTTCCTCAAGGACGAGGCCAAGCGCGGGCGCAAGAAGCCGATGGTCGGCTTCATCGCCGGCCGCACGGCGCCTCCGGGCCGCCGCATGGGCCATGCCGGCGCGATCATCTCGGGCGGCAAGGGCGGCGCCGAGGACAAGATCGCTGCCATGGAGGCCGCGGGCATCCGCGTGTCGCCGTCGCCGGCCCGGCTCGGCTCGACGCTCGTCGAGGTGCTGAAGGGCTGAGCATCGTCCCGAAAGGCGGCCTCTGGCTTTCGGACACGATGATGCCCATCGAAGGTTCGAGCATCGGACCGGCTCCGGTCTCCGGTGCGGTGCTCGAACACCCGGCGCGCCTGCGTTGCGGCCGTCGCAGGGCCGCAACGCCCCGATCGGGCGTGCAGACGATCTCAGCGGGGCGGTCACCCGCCCCGTTTCGGTTCGAGGGCGCTCCGCCGCGCTGACGGGGAGCCCGGAGGGCAGGGGAGCCTGCCCGCGCGATCAGGATGGACGCACCATGGCACGCCAGGACGTGAACGAAGCGCTCCTCGAAACCTCGTTCCTCTACGGCGCCAACGCCGCCTACATCGAGGAATTGCAGGCGGCCTACGCCCGCAACCCGTCCTCGGTGGATCCGGAGTGGCAGACCTTCTTCAAGGGGCTCGGCGAGGACGAGACCCTGGTCGAGAAGAACGCCGCCGGCGCCTCCTGGGAGAAGCCGCACTGGCCAGTGCCGCTCAACGGCGAGCTGGTCTCGGCGCTCGACGGCAACTGGGGCGCCCTGGAGAAGGCGATCGGCGACAAGATCGTCGCGCGGGAAGCCAAGGAGCCCAAGCCCGGCAAGCCGCAGGACAGCGTCACCGCCACCACCGGCGTGTCGGTGGAGCAGGCGACCAAGGATTCGGTGCGGGCGATCATGCTGATCCGCTCCTACCGGATGCGCGGCCACCTGCACGCCAAGCTGGACCCGCTGGGGCTCGCGCCGCGGGGCGACCACGAGGAGCTGCACCCGCAGCATTACGGCTTCACCGAGGAGGCCGACTGGGACCGTCCGATCTTCCTCGACAACGTCCTCGGCCTGCAGTTCGGCACGGTCCGCGAGATCGTCGGCATCCTGGAGCGGACCTACTGCCAGACGCTCGGAGTCGAGTTCATGCACATCTCGGATCCCGCCGAGAAGGCGTGGATCCAGGAGCGCATCGAGGGCAAGGACAAGGAGATCTCCTTCACCCCCGAGGGGCGCCGGGCGATCCTCAACAAGCTGATCGAGGCCGAGGGCTTCGAGAAATTCCTCGACCTCAAGTACACCGGCACCAAGCGCTTCGGCCTCGACGGCAGCGAGGCGATGATCCCGGCGCTGGAGCAGATCATCAAGCGCGGCGGCGCGCTGGGCGTGCGCGAGATCGTGCTCGGCATGGCCCATCGCGGCCGGCTCAACGTGCTCACCAACGTGATGGCCAAGCCCTTCCGGGCGGTGTTCCACGAGTTCAAGGGCGGCTCGGCCTCCCCGGCCGAGGTCGAGGGCTCGGGCGACGTGAAGTACCACCTGGGCGCGTCCTCGGACCGCGCCTTCGACGGCAACAACGTCCACCTGTCGCTCACCGCCAACCCGTCCCACCTCGAGATCGTCGACCCGGTGGTGCTCGGCAAGGTCCGCGCCAAGCAGGACCAGTGGGCCAAGCCCAACATCGAGCGCCGCACGGTGCTGCCGCTCCTGATCCACGGCGACGCCGCCTTCGCGGGCCAGGGCGTGGTGGCGGAGTGCTTCGGCCTGTCGGGCCTGAAGGGCCACCGCACCGGCGGCTCGGTCCACTTCATCATCAACAACCAGATCGGCTTCACGACCGATCCGCGCTTCTCGCGCTCCTCGCCCTACCCGTCCGACGTCGCCAAGATGGTCGAGGCGCCGATCTTCCACTGCAACGGCGACGATCCGGAAGCCGTCACCTTCGCCGCCAAGGTTGCGGTCGAGTACCGGCAGAAGTTCGGCAAGCCGGTCGTGATCGACATGCTGTGCTACCGCCGCTTCGGCCACAACGAGGGCGACGAGCCGGCCTTCACCCAGCCGAAGATGTACCAGCGGATCCGCAAGCATCCCTCGGTGCTGGAGAGCTACGGCCGCAAGCTCGTCGAGAACGGCTCGGTGACCCAGGAGGCGCTCGACGCCCGCAAGGCCGAGTTCCGCGGGATGCTCGACAGCGAGCTCGACGTCGCCAACAACTACAAGGCGAACAAGGCCGACTGGCTCGACGGCCGCTGGTCCGGCGTGAAGGCCGTGCACGAGGACGTGGACGACCCGCGCCGCGGCCGCACCGCCGTGCCGGCCGGGACCCTGCAGGAGATCGGGCGCAGAATCACGCAGGCGCCGCCCGGCTTCCACCTGCACCGCACGATCCAGCGCTTCATGGACAACCGCGCCAAGGCGGTGGAGACGGGGGTCGGCATCGACTGGGCGACCGCCGAGGCCCTGGCCTTCGGGGCGACGCTCCTCGACGGCAACCGGGTCCGCCTGTCGGGTCAGGACGTGGAGCGCGGCACCTTCTCGCAGCGCCACGCGGTGGTGATCGACCAAGAGAACGAGCAGCGCTTCACGCCGCTCAACGCCATCCGCGAGGGGCAGGCCGCGATCGAGATCATCAACTCGATGCTCTCCGAGGAAGCGGTGCTCGGCTTCGAGTACGGCTACTCGCTCGCCGAGCCGAACGCCCTGGTCCTCTGGGAGGCCCAGTTCGGCGACTTCGCCAACGGCGCCCAAGTGGTGATCGACCAGTTCATCGCGTCCGGCGAGCGCAAGTGGCTGCGCATGTCGGGCCTCGTGCTGCTGCTGCCGCACGGCTACGAGGGCCAGGGGCCCGAGCACTCCTCGGCCCGCCTGGAGCGCTACCTCCAGGCCTGCGCCGAGGACAACATGCAGGTCGCCAACGTCACGACGCCGGCGAACTACTTCCACATCCTGCGCCGGCAGCTGAAGCGCGACTTCCGCAAGCCGCTGGTGCTGATGACGCCGAAGTCGCTGCTGCGCCACAAGCGCGCCGTGTCGAACCTCGACGCGCTGGCCGAGGGCTCGACCTTCCACCGCGTCCTCTGGGACGACGCCGAGGAGGAGGGCGCGCAGAACAAGCTCGTGCGCGACGACAAGATCCGCCGCGTCGTGCTGTGCTCCGGCAAGGTCTACTACGACCTGCTGGAGGAGCGGGAGAAGCGCGGCCTCAACGACATCTACCTGATGCGCGTCGAGCAGCTCTACCCGTTCCCCCTGAAGGCGCTGGCCAACGAGATGGCCCGGTTCCGCAACGCCGACGTGATCTGGTGCCAGGAGGAACCCAAGAACATGGGCGCCTGGTCCTTCGTCGAGCCCTACCTCGAGTGGGTGCTCGGCCAAGCCGGCTCCGCGGTGAAGCGCGCCCGCTACGTCGGCCGTCCGGCCTCCGCCTCCACGGCGGTCGGCCAGATGTCGAAGCACCAGGCGCAGCTCCAGGCCTTCCTCAACGAGGCCCTGGCGGTCTGATCGTCCGGCCATGGCCTACTTCCTGCTCCGCCTGGAACCGCCCCGCCCGAGCTTCCCGTTCGACGCGACGGAGGCCGAGAAGGCGCTGTTCTCGGCGCATTCCGGCTACTGGATGGAGCAGGCAGCCGCCGGCACCGCCATCGCGGTCGGACCCGTCTTCGAGTCCGGCGGCACCTGGGGCCTGGCCCTGGTCGAGGCCGACGACGCGGCCCGGGCCGAGGCGCTCGGCGAAGCAGATCCCGTCCTGATGGCGCAGGCAGGCTTCCGGTACACCGTCTCGCCCGTTCCATCCCTGATCCTGCGGCGCTGACGTCGCGGCCCGACATCCAGAGGAGGCCCCCCCGCGGGGCAGAAGAGAGCATGGCAACCGACATCCTCGTCCCGACCCTCGGCGAATCCGTGAGCGAGGCCACGATCGGCCGCTGGTTCAAGAAGCCCGGCGACACGGTCGCGGCCGACGAGCCGATCGTCGAGCTCGAGACCGACAAGGTCACCCTGGAGGTGAACGCCCCGGCGGCCGGCGAACTCGGCGAGATCCTGGTCAAGGACGGCGAGACCGTGGAGCCCGGTGCCCTGCTCGGCTCGATCGTCGAGGCCGGAGCCGGCGGCGGCACGGCCAAGAAGGCCGCCCCGAAGGAGACCGCCGAGACCAAGGCCGAGAGCCGGAGCGAGGCCCCGAAGGCCGCCACGCCCGCGAAGGCCGAGGCGCCGGCCCAGGAATCGTCGGCCGGCTACGGCAACCACGGCGATGCCGCCGCCCCGGCGGCCCAGCAGCGCCCAGTCGGCGACAACGGCCCGGCGGTGGCCAAGCTCGCCCGGGAATCGGGTGTCGACCCGTCGTCGGTGAGCGGGTCCGGCAAGGACGGACGCGTCACGAAGGGCGACATGCTCGGCGCCATCGCCAAGGGGCCGGCGCCGTCGGCGCCCGCCAAGGAGGCCCGTCCGACCCTGCCGCGCGCGCCCTCGGCGCCGGACGACGCCGCGCGCGAGGAGCGCGTGCGCATGACGAAGCTGCGCCAGACCATCGCGCGCCGCCTGAAGGACGCGCAGGACACCGCGGCGATGCTGACGACGTTCAACGACGTCGACATGTCGGCCGTGATGGCGATGCGCAGCCAGTACAAGGACATCTTCGAGAAGAAGCACGGCACGAAGCTCGGCTTCATGGGCTTCTTCACCAAGGCGGTGATCGGCGCCCTCAAGGACGTGCCGGCGGTCAACGCCGAGATCGACGGGCAGGACCTCGTCTACAAGAACTACTACCACATCGGCATCGCGGTCGGCACCGATAAGGGTCTCGTCGTGCCGGTGGTGCGCGACGCCGACGACCTGTCGATCGCCGGGATCGAGAAGAAGATCGCCGGCTTCGGCAAGAAGGCCCGCGACGGTAAGCTCTCTATCGAGGAGATGCAGGGCGGCACCTTCACGATCACCAACGGCGGCATCTACGGCTCGCTGATGTCGACGCCGATCCTCAACGCGCCGCAGTCGGGCATCCTCGGCATGCACCGCATCGAGGAGCGCCCGGTGGTCCGCGCCGGCAAGATCGAGGCGCGGCCGATGATGTACCTCGCCCTGTCGTACGACCATCGCATCGTCGACGGTAAGGAGGCCGTGACCTTCCTGGTGCGGGTCAAGGAGGCGCTGGAGGATCCGGCGCGCCTCGTGCTGGACCTCTGAGGCAGCCATGTCGAGCGCTGAGAACAGGGTCGCGATCGTCACGGGCGGCAGCCGCGGCATCGGCCGCGCGGTGGCGCTCCTCCTGGCGGAGCGCGGCTACGCCGTCTGCCTGAGCTACGTGTCGGACGCCGCCGCCGCGCAGGGCGTGGTGGACGCGATCGCGGCCAAGGGCGGACGGGCGCTCGCCGTGAAGGGCGACGTCGGCAACGAGGCCGACGTCATCGCCCTGTTCAAGGCGGCCGACGGCCTCGGCCGCCTCGCGGCGCTCGTCAACAATGCCGGCGTGGTCGACGTGAAGTCGGACGTCGCCGACATGAGCGTCGCCCGCCTCCAGCGCATGATGACCACCAACGTGGTCGGCAGCTTCCTGTGCGCGCGGGAGGCGGTGCGGCGCATGTCGATCAAGCGCGGCGGGGCAGGGGGCGCGATCGTCAACCTGTCCTCGGTGGCGGCGCGCCTCGGCGGCCCCGGCCAGTTCGTGGACTACGCGGCCTCCAAGGGCGCCATCGACTCGCTGACGATCGGACTTTCCCGCGAGGTCGCCGCCGACGGCATCCGCGTCAACGCGGTGGCGCCCGGCATCATCGCCACCGAGATCCACGCCAGCGGCGGCGAGCCCGACCGGGTCGAGCGTCTGGGCCCCGGCGTCCCGATGAAGCGGGCCGGCACCGCCGAGGAGGTGGCCGCACCGATCGTGTGGCTCCTCTCGGACGAGGCCTCCTACACCACGGGCGCCATCCTCGACATCGGCGGCGGCCGCTGAGGCCAAGCCCCACCTGACATTCCCTGCCCGTCTCGCACGCGGCACGACCGAGCGGAAGCGAAGCCTCATGTCCTACGATCTCGTCGTCATCGGCACCGGCCCCGGCGGCTACGTCTGCGCGATCCGCGCGGCGCAGCTCGGCCTGCGGACCGCGGTGGTCGAGAAGCGCGCGACGCACGGCGGCACCTGCCTCAATGTCGGCTGCATCCCGTCCAAGGCCCTGCTCCACGCGTCCGAGGCCTTCGAGGAAGCCAACACGCACTTCGCAGATCTCGGCATCGACGTCGGCACGCCGAAGCTCGACCTCAAGAAGATGATGGCCTTCAAGGCCGAGGGCGTCGCCGGCAACACCAAGGGCGTCGAGTTCCTGCTCAAGAAGAACAAGGTCGACACCTTCCACGGCACCGGCCGGATCGCCGGCGCCGGCCGCGTCGAGGTCATCGCCGAGGACGGCGGCAACCAGATGCTCGAGACGAAAAGCATCGTCATCGCGACCGGCTCGGACGTGGCGCGCCTGCCCGGCGTCACCATCGACGAGAAGGTCGTGGTCTCCTCCACCGGCGCCCTGGAACTCGACCGGGTGCCGAAGAAGCTCCTCGTCATCGGCGCCGGCGTGATCGGGCTGGAGCTGGGTTCCGTCTGGCGCCGGCTCGGCTCCGACGTGACCGTGGTCGAGTATCTCGACCGGGTGCTGCCGGGCATGGACGGCGAGGTCGGCAAGCAGTTCCAGCGGATCCTGACCAAGCAGGGCATCGCCTTCAAGCTGTCCACCAAGGTGACGGGCGTCGAGGTCGGCAAGAAGGGCGGCGCGACGGTCACGGTCGAGCCGGCCGCGGGCGGCGCGGCGGAGACGCTGCAGGCCGACGTGGTCCTCGTCTGCATCGGCCGGACGCCCTACACGGAGGGCCTCGGCCTCGACACGGTCGGCGTCCAGCGGGACGACAAGGGCCGGATCCTCACCGATTCCCACTACGCCACCAACGTCACCGGCATCTACGCCATCGGCGACGTGATCGCCGGCCCGATGCTCGCCCACAAGGCCGAGGACGAGGGTGTGGCGATCGCCGAGATGCTGGCCGGCCAGTCCGGCCACGTGAATTACGGCGTGATCCCGAACGTGGTCTACACGTTCCCGGAGGTCGCCTCGGTCGGCAAGACCGAGGAGGAGCTGAAGAAGGACGGCGTGGCCTACAACGCCGGCAAATTCCCCTTCACGGCCAATGGCCGGGCCAAGGCGAACGGCACCACCGACGGGTTCGTGAAGGTGCTGGCCGACGCCCAGACCGACCGGGTGCTCGGCGTGCACATCGTGGGCGCGGATGCTGGCAACCTGATCGCCGAGGTGGCGGTCGCGATGGAGTTCGGCGCCTCGTCGGAGGACATCGCCCGCACCTGCCACGCGCACCCGACGCTGACCGAGGCCGTGAAGGAAGCCGCGCTGGCGGTCAACAAGCGCGCCATCCACGTCTGACGGGCGAAGGCCCACGGCGGCGCGGATTGATATCTCGGCGGGCTCGACCGCCTGTGAGAAGGCCCCCTCGCCCGCGCGGGAGAGGGGGCCTTCGCGCACCGTCACACGCCGCGCGCCTCGAACCTGAGTGGCCCGCAGAGCGACGAACCGGCGCGGGGTCAGGCGATCTTGCGCCTGGAATTCGGCAGGTCGGCGATCCGCAGCAGCGCGCTCGGCGCGGGCGGCGCCGTCAGGGCGTTCAGCAGATACGGCCGCCGCAGGCCCAGCGCGTTGTGCAGGGCGAGGTCGATGTCGCGGGCGTAGAACGGCATCCGCAGCACGGCGTCGACGCCGAAGTAGCGGCCGGCCTGGGCGACGGGCTCCAGCTCGGACGTGGTCAGCAGGGTGATCCGCGTCGGGAGGCCGAGGGGCTGGATCTGGCAGGCCAGTTCGAGCCCGTCGATGCCGCCGAGCTTCACGTCGATGAAGGCGAAGTCGTAGGCGGCGAGCTTCAGCTGCTTGAGGGCGTGGCGGCCGTCATCCGTCTCGTCGAGCTCGATCGCGAACCCGCTGCGCGCCACGACGCGGCTGATGGCCGACCGCCCAGCCGGAGTCGAGCAGGCGAGCAGGGCCCGGGTCGGTGCGCGACGGCGGGCATCCGCGTGGAGCAGCGGCTCGATATGGCTCGGGTCGAGGGGCGTCTTCAGGACTTCGTAGGCGCCGAGGCTCGTGGCGATCTCCTGCCACTGCGGCAGCACGCGGGTCGCTACCAGAACGAGGCAGGGGGGCTCCGCACCCGCCCGGCGCGCGACGGCGACGGCTTCGGGGCCGCTGAGATCGTCGAGCTGCATTCCCACGAAGGCCAGGGTGGGACGGTGGCGGAGGAGGATGTCGCAGAGCGCCTGACCCGAGGTCGCCTCATCGATCACCGCGCTGGGATCGAACCGCAGGACGATCTCTCTCAGGGAGACGCGGCGGCCCGGATCGCAATCCGCGATCACGACACGTGCCGGCGCCCTCCCATCCTGAAGATCCATGACGCCCGCCCAACCCCATCCCGTTCGTTGCCCATATTGGCTGAAGATCGTGACGAAGCTCTTAAAGAGCGGGATTCTGCACTGGGCGGACGGGAAGACGCGCCTATAGGCGATGATGAACGCTCTCGAAGTCGAAGTTTTTAGCAATCTTGCTCAATGGCTGGCCCGCGGATGGGCGGCCGCGTAGGCACTCATGAGGCGGGCGGCGTCGACCTGTGTGTAGAGCTGCGTCGTGGAGAGCGAGGCGTGGCCCAGGAGTTCCTGGATCGCCCGGAGTTCGCCCTGGCGCGCCAGCAGATGGGTTGCGAAGGAATGCCGCAGGGCGTGCGGTGTGGCGCTCTCGGGCAGGCCCAGGGCGCCGCGGGCGCGCGCGACCGTGTACTGGATGATGCGCGGCGAGAGCGGGCCGCCCCGGGCACCGAGAAACAGCGGCCCCTCCGGCGGCAGCGGCAGGGGACAGGCGGCGACGTAGTCGGCCACGGCCTGCGCCACGACGGGCAGGATCGGCACCATGCGCTGCTTGCCGCCTTTGCCGAGCACGGTGACCTGATCGACGCCGGGCAGGGGTGCGTCACGGCGGGTCAGGCCCAGGGCCTCGGAGATGCGCAGCCCCGCGCCGTAGAGCAGCGCCAGCACGGCGGCGTCCCGGGCGAGGACCCAGGGCTCTCGCTCCTCGCCGGCGCGGATCGCGGTATCGGTCAGCGCCACCGCGGCGGAGACGGGCAGGGGACGGGGCAGCCGCCGCGGGACCTTGGGCGAGCGCACGCCGCCCAGGGCCGAGACGGTGCCGAAGCCCTCCCGCTCGAGGAAGCGCGCGAAGGAGCGCAGACCCGCCAGCATGCGCATCAGCGAGCGCCCGGAGACCTCGTCGGCCCTGCGCGCGGCCATGAAGCCGCGGATGTCCCGCACCTTGAGCCCGATCAGCATCGGGATCGTCGGCGTCCCCTGGCGGGACGCGAGGTGGTGGAGGAACTGACGGAGGTCGCGCCCGTACGCCTCGACGGTGTTGGACGACATCCGCCGCTCTCGCGCCAGCGCCTCGATCCAGGCGAGGACCGCGTCGCGGAGGCGGGCGTCCCCCGGAAATAGCAGCCGGTCGTCCTGGGTCTCGCGGGTGCTCGCATGCGTGCTCATGGCGACACTCGACCGGATCCTCCTTGCCGGGAGCTTAATGCCGCCCGCGGTCCGCCGCCGGGGCCGGGCTCGTCCCGCGCGGCGCTCCGTGCCAAGCTGACGCGATGACCCTCCTCGCCTACGCGGCCGCCGCCCTCGCCGAGATCGCCGGCTGCTTCGCGTTCTGGGCCTGGCTGCGGCTCGGGCGGTCGGCCTGGTGGGCGCTGCCGGGCCTCGCCTCGCTGGCGGCCTTCGCGGCCCTCCTGACCCTCGTGGACAGCCCCGCGGCGGGGCGCGCCTTCGCGGCCTACGGCGGCGTCTACGTCGCGGCCTCGGTCCTGTGGCTGTGGCTCGCGGAGGGCCAGCGGCCCGACCGCTGGGACCTCGCGGGCAGCGCGGTCTGCCTCGCCGGAACGGCGCTGATCCTCCTCGGTCGCCGAGGGTGAGCTCGACCCGGCACCGTGCCGGGCCGGCCACGGCCGACCGCGTCCGCGATCGGAACCTTGGTGAAACCAAGCGTTCACGATACGTACGGCAGCCTCGGGCCGTTCACCGAGCCGTGGAGCCCCATGACCAGCGCCGTCCGCATTCTCGGGATCGATCCCGGGCTCCGCCGCACCGGCTGGGGCCTGATCACCGCGCAGGGCACGAAGCTCACCTACGGCGATTGCGGGATCGTGACCTCCGACGGGGAGCTTCCGCTGGCCCTGCGCCTGCGGGAGCTGTTCGAGGGGATCGGCCGCGTCGTCGAGGCCGTGCGGCCCGACGAGGTCGCCGTGGAGGAGACCTTCGTCAACAAGGACGCCCAGGCGACGCTCAAGCTGGGCCACGCGCGGGCGATGGCGCTGCTCGTGCCGGCCCTCGCCGGGCTGCCGGTGTTCGAGTACGCCCCCAACCTCATCAAGAAGACCGTCGCGGGCTCCGGCCACGCCGAGAAGGTGCAGATCCAGGCGATGGTCCGCTTCCTCCTGCCGAAGGCCGAGTTCCGCGTCGCGGACGCCGCCGACGCGCTGGCCATCGCGATCACCCATGCCAGTCACCGGGACGCCCACGCGCTGCGGCGGGCGCATCTTCCGGGCGGCAAGCGCCGCTCGCTCACCGGTCAGGCGGCCGCGGGACAGGGGCTCGAGGGGAAGGGCTTCTCGGCCGCCGCGGCCGCGCGCATCGAGGCCGCGCTGGCGAAACAAGGCTGACGGGATCAGGAAGAACTTGGTGGGGGAAGTAGGACTCGAACCTACGAAGCTTACGCAGCGGATTTACAGTCCGCCCCCTTTGCCGCTCGGGACATTCCCCCAAGGCGGGCATCGCCCGCGGCGCCCTTATGGTGAGGGGTGGGCCGGGTGTCAACGCTTATGGTGCACCGATCCGCCTCGCCGGACGCGGCAATCGTGGAGAGCGGGGCGGTTTCAATCGGCAGCGCCGCGATCCGGGCGGCGGCGCGTCCCGAGTCGGCCCTCTTCCGGCCTCGCGGTAACCGGGGCTCCGCCATTGGGACGAAAACGCGAACGTTCCGCGACCCCGGGGATTCACAAAGGAATCCGGATCGGCCACGGTGTGGCGATGTCGCCCTGCTTCGCCGGCCCTTGACCCGTCCCGCCCCGTCCCTGCGGTCGCACCAGCGCACGCTGATGGCCCTGGTCGCGGCCATGGCGAGCGGGGAGGCGGCCCATGTCCGGAAGATCCTGGCCGCGGTCACGCCGGGCGGGGGCAAGTCGCTGCTGCCGGTCATCGCCGCGCACCGGCTGATCGAGGCGGGGCTCGTCGAGCGCGTGGTCTGGGTGGTGCCGCGGGATTCCCTGCGGCTGCAGGCCGAGGAAGCCTTCGCCGACCCGCTGTGGCGCGCGGCCTTCGGGCACGCCCTCAACGTCCGGGCCGCCGACAACGAGCGCGACCCGGCGCGGGGCCTGGCCGGCTACGTCACCACCTATCAGGCGGTCGCCGCCGCCCCGGCGCTCCACCTCGCGGAGGCGCGGGCGCACCGCACCCTGCTGGTGGTCGACGAGGTCCATCACCTGCCGGTCCCCGGTCGCCCGGGCGCAGACGAGACCTCCGCGGAGGATGCCGAGGCGGGGGCGTGGTCCCGCGCGATGCTGCCCGTCATGGAGGCGGCGACCGTGCGCCTGTACCTGTCCGGCACGCTGGAGCGGGCGGACGGGCGGCGAATCCTCGGGCTGCCGTACCAGCCCGCCGCACCCGGCCGCGGGCCGGAACTCGATCTCGACGCGACCGGCCTCGCGGTCATCGGCTACTCGCGGGCGCAGGCGCTGGCCGAGCGGGCGGTGCTGCCGGTGACGTTCGGCGCCCTCGACGGCGAGGCGAGCTGGCTGGAGGGCGGCCGGATCGCGGGCGACAGCCCGCGCGTCGGGCCGCACCGGCTCGGCGCGGGCGCGGTCCGGATCACCACCCGGCCGGCGCTGTTCACCGCCCTGCGGACCGGCTTCGCCCGCGACCTTCTGAGCGAGGCGTTCTTCGCCACGAAGCGCCTGCGCGCCCGGCGCCGTGCGGAGCGCGATCTCCCGCCCGGCGAACCGGCCCGGGGGCTCGGCAAGCTCCTCGTGGTGGCGCCCGATCAGGCGAGCGCACGGGCCTATCTCGCGACCCTGCGCGACTGGATGCCGGCCGGGCAGGGCGCGCGCGACGTCCGTCTCGCGACCTCCGGTCAGGGCGACGCCCACGCGGCCCTGGCGGCGTTCCGGCTCACGCCGGAGCCGGCCGTGCTGGTGACGGTGGCGATGGCCTACGAGGGTCTCGACGCCCCGGAGGTCGCGGTGGTCGCGGCCCTGACGCATATCCGTTCGCGGCCCTGGCTCGAGCAGATGCTCGCCCGGGCCACCCGGGTCGACCCCCATGCCGGCCCCTACGACGGGCAGCAGGCGCTGATCTTCCATCCCGACGACCCGCTCTTCGCGCGGTTCCGCCTCGAACTCGAGACCGAGCAGGGCAGCAGCGTCCGGCCACCCCGCGAGCGGCCGGCCAGCGCCGTCGTGCCCGAGCGGACCCGCTGGCGCGACGACGAGCCCGGCGGGATCACGCCCCTGGAGAGCAACGCGATCGGGATGCGCTACGCCCTGCTGCGCCCGCGCCTCCCCGAACCGGTCGCCGCGGCGCCCGCGCCCGAACCGCCCTCCGTCACCGAGCGGACCCTGCGCCAGCGGCTCGCCGCCGCGGTCGCGGCCCAGGCGGTGGAGGACGAGACCTCCCTGCGCGTGCCCCGCGGCGGCAACCTCGCCCACCGTTACAACGCCGTTCTCAAGCGCGTGCTCGGCAAGGGCCGCGCGACCATGACCCTCCCGGAGCTGGAGGCGGCCCTGTCCTGGCTGGAGCGCAACCGCCTCTCCGACCATCTCGACCGCCTCGACGGCGACGCCCGCTACGCGTGGTCCGCCCGGCAGCGCCGCGGACGCTGGCAGCCGGAGCGCGCCGCCGGCCGCTAGAAACACCCGGGAAGGAGACAGCGATGACCGAGAGCCTCCCCGCCGCCTTCGCCGCGACACTCGCCGCGTCCGAGCCGCCGAGCGCCTGGGACGCCCCGCTCGCCGCGCTCTGGTGGCTCGCCCGGGACGCGTCCGGCCCGGCCTCCGCCGCCTGGGAGCGGGCGCACCGCCTCGTCCAGGACGCCGGCGGGTCCGACGCGGCCTGGGTCCACGCCCATCTCCACCGGGTCGAGGGCGACGACGGCAACGCGCGCTACTGGTACGCCCGCGCGGGCCGCCCGGTCCCGGACGGCACGCTCGCGGAGGAGCGGGCCGCGCTCGTCCTCGCCCTCTGGCCGAGGTCGTGATCGCTCCGGGCCGCGCCGCGCCGACCGTCCCGAGCCCGCCGAATCGCGGAACGCCAAGGCTCACAGCCAGTTGAATGGCCGCCCGGCGCGGAGATCGGGCCTCGATTATCGGAGCGGATCCATGAGCCTCCTCGGCAGCATCGTCAGCAAGATCCTCCATCCGTTCGGTGGCGGCACCGCGGACGCCGCCCCCGCGCCCAACGCCGGCTCCGGCGGTCAGGCCGGCACGAGCACGCCCTCCACGTCGACCCCCGGCACGGCCGGCGGCAGTGAGCCCGTGGACGTCGCGGCGGTGCTCACCGGCCTCGCCGAGAAGAACCCGCAGACGCTCGACTGGCGCCACTCGATCGTCGACCTGATGAAGCTGCTGGGCCTCGATTCCGGCCTCGCCGCGCGCAAGCAACTCGCCGACGAGCTCCACTACACCGGCGACAAGGACGATTCGGCCAGCATGAACATCTGGCTGCACAAGCAGGTCATGCAGAAGCTCGCCGAGAACGGCGGCAAGGTTCCGGACGATCTGAAGCACTAGGGCGCCGATTCCGGTATCGACGAGCATCGCCGCGGACGGCCTCGACCGGCGCCGTGGCGATGTCGTTTCTCGACCACATCGCGCGCCGGCGCGCGATCCCGGGGGCGACACTTACCGAGGAGGCCTTGCGGCGCCTCCAACTTTCTCGGTCACATGACCCGCGTCACGCAGCGCCGAATCAGGCGGCGTCGAGGAGCGAATGGTCATGGAGACCCCGACCGGGGAGCACAGCGGCGCCTTCGAGGCGTCCCCGCTCGCCGCGATCGCCGCGGCGGTCGCCCGCGGTGACGTGGCCCGCATCGCCGCGCTGGCCCCCGACCTGGATCTCTCCGTCCGCGGCGACCGGAACCTCACCCTGCTCGAATGGGCGATCTGGAACGCGCGGCCGCGTGCGGTGTCGGCCCTGCTCGACGCGGGGGCGGACCCGTCTATGCCGGGACTCGATCAGGAGACCGCGCTGCACATGGCGGCGATGGTCGAGGACCCGACCTACCTGGAGATCCTGCTGCGCCACGGCGCGCCGGTCGACCCGGTGAGCCCGCGCGGTCAGTGGACGCCGCTGTTCCGCGCCGTCCAGAACCGGCGCGAGGCGCAGATCGCGCTGCTGCTGCGGGCCGGTGCGGACCTGAACCGGGTCGACGCCACCGGTAACTCGCTGCTGCATGTGGCCGCGCAGGTCGGCGCGGCCAATCCCTGGGTGCTGAGGCTGCTCGAGGCCGGGATCGACCCGACGCTGCGCAACGCGCAGCGGAAGACCTTCCAGCCGTACTTCTTCACCACCCCCGATCGCCTGCTGAACGAGTCCGGGCGCGAGACCCGCGCGGCGGTCCGCGCGTGGCTCGCCAGCCGCGGCGTGCCGGCGGATCCGGAACGCTAACGGACTCCTCCGACGCCGATCCGCGTCAGCGCCCGGTGCGGACCCGGGTCCAGAGGCGGGTGACGAACCGCTGGGTGCGGTCGTCCCAGGCGGTGTTGATGGACAGGCGCTGCATCGTCGCCTCGTCCGGGTAGATGCCGGGATTGCTCAGGATCTCGGGCTTCACGAACTTCTTCGCCGCGAGGTTGCCGCTGGCGTAGGAGACGAAGTTGGTGTTGGCCGCCGCCACGTCGGGCCGCATCATGTAGTCGATGAAGGCCAGCGCCTCGGCCGGGTGGGCGGCATCCTTCGGGATCGCGAAGGTGTCGAACCACATCAGGGCGCCCTCCTTCGGCACGACGTAGGCGATGTCGATCCCGTTCTTGGCCTCCTCGGCCCGGCGCTTGGCCTGCATGATGTCGCCCGAATAGCCGACGGCCAGGCAGATATCGCCGTTGGCCAGCGCCTGGATGTATTCCGACGAGTGGAACTTCCGCACGGCGCCGCGCACCTTGTAGAGGGCGTCGGTCACCAGGGTCATATCGTCCCAGCGCTTGGAATCCGCCTTCGCGCCGAAGGCCGGGAGCATGCTGGGGATCAGGTCCTCGGGGCTGTCGAGCATCATGATCCCGCACTCCTTCAGCTTGTTGGCCGAGGCGGGATTGAGGACGACGGACCACGAATTCACGGCCGCGCCGGCGCCCAGGCGCTCGCGCACGGCGGCGACGTTGTAGCCGATGCCGGTCGTGCCCCACATGTAGTCGACGGCGTAGGTGTTGCCGGGATCGTAGGCCGCCAGCCGGCTGGTCACCTCGGGCCAGAGATTGCCGAGGTTCTTCAGCTTCGACTTGTCGAGGGGCAGGAACGCGCCGGCCCGGATCAGCCGCTGCAGGTACGGCCCCGACGGCACGACGATGTCGTAGCCCGACCGGCCGGCGAGCAGCTTGGTCTCCAGGATCTCGTTGTTGTCGTAGGTGTCGTAGACGACCTTGATCCCGGTCTCGCGGGTGAAGGCCTCGAGCACCTGCGGGTCGATATAGTCCGACCAGTTGTAGATGTTGACGACCCGCTCCTCGGCGGCCGGGGCCGGCCGCACGAGGGGCAGGACCGCCAGGAGCCCTCCCGCGAGGACGGCCGCGGCCGCCGCCAGGACGGTCCGGCGCGGGCCGATCACCGGCTCCTCGCGGCCACGATCACGATCTCGACCAGGTACTCCGGCGCGGCGAGCTTGGCCTCGACGGTGGCGCGGGCCGGCGCGTTCTCCGGAGACACCCAGGCGTCCCAGGCGGCGTTCATCTCCGCGAACGTCGCGATGTCGGCGAGGTAGATGGTGGCCGAGAGGATCCGCGCCTTGTCGCTGCCGGCCGCGGCGAGCAGCCGGTCGATCTCCGACAGGATCTGCTGGGTCTGGATCGTGACCCCGGTGCCGACCGTGTCGGACGCGACCTGCCCGGCGAGGTAGACCATGTCGCCGAAGGTGACGGCCTGCGACATCCGCTTGCCCGGCTCGATCCGCTGAATGTCCATACCCGTCTCCACATCCTCGAGAACCGGCGTATCTGCCGCCGCACCGGCCTGGCCGTAAAGGGCCGCGCGCGCACGCGCCGCGGGAACCCGAGGAAAATCGTCATCGGTGGCCGGGTGCGGGCAACCGTCGCGGGCCTCGAAGCGTTCTGCCGCCATCGACAATCACGCCTCGGGGTCAGTCATGGGTATTCTCTGGACCATCATCATCGGGTTTCTCGCCGGCGTCATCGCCAAGTTCATCATGCCGGGCCCGAACGAGCCCGCCGGCTTCATCCTGACCACGATCCTCGGCATCGTCGGCGCCTTCGTGGCGACCTTCCTGGGACAGGCCATCGGCTGGTACGGGCCCAACCAGGGCGCGGGCTTCATCGGTGCCATCGTGGGCGCCGTGGTGGTGCTGTTCATCTACGGCATGATCGCCGGGCGCCGCACCACCACTTACTGACCCGTCCGGCAGGTCTGGATACGACGAGGGGCGCCCCGCGGGGCGCCCCTTTCTCATTGTCGGTCAGCCGCATTCCGGTCGGGAGCGCCCACTCGAGCGCTCCTCCGTCATCACGAGCGCAGCGACGTGACCCAGGGCAGCGCGACGATGTCGAACGTCGCGCTGCCTGGATTGCTTCGCTGCGCTCGCAAAGACGGAGGCGCCGAAGCCCTCCGTGGGCTGAGGCTCAGAGATGCTCGGACGCGGCCTTCACGGCGCAGTGGCCGGTCGCACCCCGGACCGCCAGCCCGACGCCGACCACGAGCGCCAGCAGGCTCAGGAGCTTGTTGGGACGGGGCTGCGCGGCGGCGGCGGCGATGCCGAGGCCCAGCGTCACCGAGACGGCGCGCTCCGTCGTCGACAGGTTCGGCTGCCCGCTGAAGATGTCGTGCATCATGTCGTTGGCCATGAGGGTCTCCGGTTGGGAAGTCGCGGGGGAACGCGGCATCCGGCGCCCCGTTCCCGGCCGACGGCCGGCGGAGCCCCCTCCCGGCGGCGCAACGAAAAGGGCGCGGCCCCGGAGGACCGCGCCCATCTGAGACAATCCCGCCGGCCGAGGCCGGCGCGGGCGTCCCGCGTGCTTACTCGCCGGCCTCGCGGCGGCGCTCGCCGCGGTGGCGGCCGCCCTCGCGGGGCTCGCGCGGCTCGTCGCCGCGCTCGGCCCGCTCGGCGTCGCGCTGGGCCTTCACCTTCTCGGTGATGTCCTCGCCGGTCTGCTGGTCGACGACCTTCATGGACAGGCGGATCTTGCCGCGGTCGTCCTGACCGAGGAACTTCACCTTGACCTTGTCGCCTTCCTTGACGACGTCCGTCACCTTGGCGACGCGGTTCGCGGCGAGCTCCGAGATGTGGACGAGGCCGTCCTTGGCGCCGAAGAAGTTCACGAAGGCGCCGAACTCCATGCACTTCACGATCGTGCCGTCGTAGATCACGCCGACCTCCGGCTCCGCCACGATCGAGCGGATCCAGTTGTAGGCCGCCTTGATCGCCTTGCCGTCGGCCGAGGCGATCTTCACGACGCCCGTGTCCTCGATGTTGATCTTGGCGCCGGTCTTCTCGACGATCTCGCGGATCACCTTGCCGCCGGTGCCGATCACGTCGCGGATCTTGTCCGTCGGGATCTGCATCGTCTCGATGCGCGGGGCGTACTCGCCGAGCTCCGGACGGGCGGCCGTCAGGGCCTTGGCCATCTCGGCCAGGATGTGGGCGCGGCCGTCCTTCGCCTGGGCGAGGGCGATCTTCATGATCTCCTCGGTGATGCCGGCGATCTTGATGTCCATCTGGAGCGAGGTGACGCCCTCGTCCGTGCCGGCCACCTTGAAGTCCATGTCGCCGAGGTGGTCCTCGTCGCCGAGGATGTCGGACAGGACCGCGAAGCGCTCACCCTCGAGGATGAGGCCCATGGCGATGCCCGCCACCGGGCGGCGCAGCGGCACGCCGGCATCCATCAGCGACAGCGAGCCGCCGCAGACCGAGGCCATCGAGGACGAGCCGTTGGACTCCGTGATCTCCGACACGACGCGGATCGTGTACGGGAACTCGTGGGCCGGCGGCAGGACCGGGCGGATCGCCCGCCAGGCGAGCTTGCCGTGGCCGATCTCGCGGCGCCCCGGCGAGCCCATCCGGCCGGTCTCGCCGACGCTGTAGGGAGGGAAGTTGTAGTGGAGCAGGAAGCGCTCCTTGTAGGTTCCTTCCAGCGCGTCGATGAACTGCTCGTCCTCGCCGGTGCCGAGGGTGGCGACCACGAGGGCCTGGGTCTCGCCGCGGGTGAACAGGGCCGAGCCGTGGGCGCGGGGCAGCACGCCGACCTCGGAGAGGATCGAGCGGACCGTCTTCACGTCGCGGCCGTCGATGCGGGCACCGCTGTCTAGGATGTTCCAGCGGACCACCTTCGACTGGGCCTCCTTGAAGGCGGCCTTGACCTTCTCGGCCGGGAACTTCTCGGCGCCCTCGGGGCAGAGGGCGGCCATCACCTTCGCCTTCACGGCGTCGACGGCGGCGTAGCGCTCCTGCTTGATGGTCTTGGTGTAGGCGGCGCGGAGCTCCGCCTCGCAGACTTCCAGAACGGCCTTCTCGACGTCGGCGTTCTCGGGGGCCTTGAAGTCGCGCGGCTCCTTGGCGGCCTTCTCGGCGAGGCGGATGATCGCCTCGATCACCGGCTGGAAGTGCTTGTGGCCGAACATCACGGCGCCGAGCATCACCTCCTCGGAGAGCTCCTTGGCCTCCGACTCGACCATCAGCACCGCGTCCTGCGTGCCGGCGACGACGAGGTCGAGGCTCGACTCTTCCTTGGTCTCGGTGACCAGCGGGTTCAGCCGGTAGCCGCCGTTGATGTAGCCGACGCGGGCGCCGCCGATCGGGCCCATGAACGGCACGCCCGACAGGGTCAGGGCCGCCGAGGCCGCGACCATCGCGACGATGTCGGGATCGTTCTCGAGGTCGTGGGTCAGGACGGTGACGACGACCTGCGTGTCGTTGCGCCAGCCGTCGATGAAGAGCGGGCGGATCGGGCGGTCGATCAGGCGGGAGACCAGGGTCTCCTTCTCGGAGGGACGGCCCTCGCGCTTGAAGTAGCCGCCCGGGATGCGGCCGGCGGCGTAGGCGCGCTCCTGGTAGTTCACGGTGAGCGGCATGAAGTCGATGCCGGGCTTCGGCTCCTTGGCGGCGACCACGGTCGCGAGCACCGAGGTCTCACCGTAGGTGGCGATGACGGCGCCGTCGGCCTGGCGCGCGACCTTGCCGGTCTCCAGGACGAGCTTGCGGTCGCCCCACATCAGCTCTTCGCGTTGAACGTCGAACATTCTCAATCTCTTCCTTGCCTGCGGCGGGCCCAAGCCCGGCGCCGCCCGGGGGCAAGACGGCGAGACACTGCGCCGGAACATCCTCGGCGAAGTGTCTCGCGATCCTGCCCCGACGCTGGCGCCTCGAAGCGGCCCGTTTGTCGGGAGGCCGGACCCATTCCGGCAGCCCGCGATGGTGAAACGCGGCCCCGGGCCGGGCCCGGAACCGCGCGAGGGTGCCTTAGCGGCGGATGCCGAGACGCTCGATGAGGGCGCGGTAGCGGGCCTCATCCTTGCGCTTGACGTAGTCGAGCAGCGAGCGGCGCTGCGAGACCAGCTTCAGGAGGCCGCGGCGGGAATGGTTGTCCTTGCCGTGGGTCTTGAAGTGGCCGGTCAGGTTGGTGATCCGCTCGGTGAGGATCGCCACCTGGACCTCCGGGGAGCCGGTGTCCTTGGCGTCCTTGCGGTGTTCCTTGATGAGCGCGGTCTTGCGCTCTGCCGTGATCGACATCGCGTGCCTTTCGGGTTGTGCTGGTCGGATGCGGCGCCCCAAACGGGCGCGCGCGGGCTCGGCGTTCGGCCGGTGCCGGGATGTCGTCCAGCACGGTCACAGCGCCAAGCGGCTCAAGCCCCGCCCGGCAACCCGGGTCGAGGCCGCGCGATCCATACACGAAACCGACGGTTATGCCAGTCCCGAGCCGGGCGGGCCGCGGCGGTGGCGCGTCGCGGCTGTCCGGGCTCGTCCAAAGAACGGTTAACGCCGCCGTGCTAACCCGGAACCGCTCACGCGACGCGGCCCGGCGATGAACGGCACCTTCTCGGATGCGTGCGGCGTCGCCGTCGCGACGCTGCTCGGCATCCCCCTCGTTCTCCTGCCGGGCTACGCCCTGGGCGGCCTGACCGGCATCCTCGGATTCCGCACGCTCGGGCCCGGCGACCGCCTCCTGTGCGGGGCGCTCCTCGGGATCGGGCTCCTGCCGGCCCTCGACAGCCTGCTGATCCAGGCGGGCGGCGTCCCGGTCGCGGCCCTCGCAACCGGCGCCCTCGGGCTCGCCGCCCTGCGGCCGGTCGTGCGGAACCTGCGCGCGTCCCTCGACCGGGCGGCGCTCGCCGTCGCGCTGCTCTGGCTCGGCGTCGTGGCCTACGCGCTGATCGACGTCGATACCGGCACCGCCCTCTACCGGCCCGTGACGATCATCGACCTCGTCAAACACGCCGCCCTGACCCGCGCGATCGTCGAGCACGGATTGCCGCCGGTGGACCCGTTCTTCGCCCGGCCCGAGCGGGCGGGCTACTATTACGGCTTCTATACGCTCACCTCCCTGGTCGACTGGGCGGGCGGACGGCTGGTCGACGGGCGGACCGCCTTCGCGGGCGTGGCCTTCTGGACCGGCCTCGCGCTCCTCGGCCTGATCGACCGTCTCCTCGCCGCGACCGGACTCGTCGCGGACGCCGTGCCCCGGCTCGTGCGCCGCGCGGTGCTGCTGCTGCTGCCGGCCGGAAGTCTTGATATCCTGCTGGTCCTCGCCGACCGGGCGACCTCCGGGACCTGGCTGCCGGTCCCGGAATGGCTGAACGAGCAGATCCTCAACTGGCCGGCCTCGCTGGTCTGGGTGCCGCACCACGTCGCCGGCGCCCTGGCCGGGTGGCTCGGACTCCTGGCCCTGGCGGAGGTCGCGGACCGGACGCGGCCGGACAGGCGCGCGGAGGCGGCGGCGATCGGCGTCGCCGCACTCGCCTTCGCGGCCTGCGCGGGCCTGTCCGTCTGGGTCTGCCTCGGCACGGCGGGTGCGGCTGGCGCCTGGCTGGTGCTGCTCGGCCTGGAGCGCCGCTGGCGCGCCGCGGCCCGGCTGGCGGTTGCCGGCCTGCTCAGCGCCGCGCTGGCCGCCCCCTACCTGCTGAGCGTGCTGGCCAACCGGACCGATGGCGGCGCGCCGATCCGGTTCTCGATCCGGCGATTCGGGCCGCTCGACGGCCTCGTCGACGAGCCGGCCCTGAGCGCGCTCCGCCTGATCCTCCTGCCGCTGAACTACTACACGGCCCTGGGGGTCTGCGCCGCCGGTGCGCTGCTGTTCTGGCGCCTCGTGCCCCGCCGGGAGGCGCACGGGCGCGAGGCCGGGCGCCTGCTCACGCTCTGCGCCGCGGCGAGCCTGCTCCTCGGCGGTTTCCTGCGCTCGGCGATCCTCAACAACGACCTCGGCGCGCGCGTGGTCCTGCTCGCGCAGGTCGCGACCCTGGTCTGGACCGTGGTGGCGCTGACCCGCCTGAGCGAGGCGCGGCGGCTCCGGTTCCCCGGCCTCCTCGCCGCACTGCTGATCCTCGGCTACGCGACGACCCTCTACGGCTTCGTCGGGATGCGCGCCTATCCCGCCTCGGATCGGCCCGCCTTCGCCCGCCTCGCCGGCCGTCCCGATATCGACCGGGCGCTACGCGCGGCCTACACCTGGGCGGGCACGCACCTGCCCCGCGACCTGGTGCTGCAGCAATCGCCGGTCCCGCACCGGGTGTTCGATTTCGGGCTCTACGGCCTCCAGCCGACGGGGGTGGCCGACGCGGAGGCGCGTCTGTTCGGCGCCCCGCCGGACGCCGTGGCGTCGCGGCTCGCCGACGTCGCGCCGATCTTCCGCGACCGCCTGGACGGCGCCGAGGTGCGGCGGCGCGCCGAAGCGGCCGGGATCGGCGCCCTGGTCGTCACCGCGCAGGACGCCCCCTGGAGCAGCCCGGATTCCTGGGTGTGGCGCAGCCCCGCGGTCTACGCCGATCCGCTCGTCCGGATCCTGCGGGTCGAGGCTCTCCGTGGAGGATCTCCGTGACTGAACCCGGACCCGCAGCACCCGCCCGCCCGCGCGCCGGGCAGGCCCTGCGCTGGCTCTGCGCTCAGGCGCTGCTGCAGGCCGGCGCCGTCGTCGTCGGCTTCGCCTGCTTCGTGCTGCTGTTCCAGACGGATCTGTGGTCCGGCGTGACGATCTTGTTCTACCGCGGACTGATCCTGCTCGCGGTCGCCTTCCTGCTGACCCTGGCGGTCACGGCGGCGCTGGCCGGGCTCGGCCGGGCCTGGGGATTGCGCCGGCGGGACGTCCTCGGCGCCTGCGTCCTGTCGCTGTCCCTGAACCTCAGTGCCTTCGTGATCCTGCCGGTGACGGTCGACCGGTCGATCAGCGTGTTCCTGCTCGGCCAGATGGCCGCCCATCCCGCGGAGCACTTCACGCCTGAGCGGGCGCGGGCGGTGTTCGAGCGGGTCTATCTCGGCGAGTTCCGGCAGATGGAGCGGCGCTTGGCCGAGCAGCAGGCCTCCGGCAACGTCGCGCGAGCGGGTGACGGCTACGTCATCACCCCGCAGGGCAGCGCCTTCATCCGCTTCTGCGGCCTCGTCGCCCGGGCGTTCCGAACCGACACCCGGATGATCGCCGGCACACCGTCCACGCCCGGCGGGGGCGACGCGGAAGCGCCCGCTTGGGCCCCTGAATCCGGTCCCGCGGGCGCGGTGCGGCGGTAGGCTGTATCGACTCGGGATGAGGACGGTGCGGCAGCGGTCCGGGCGGTTCCGCGGTGACCGCCGTCCGGGCATGAAAAGTGCCGGGTGACGATCCGGGCGAGGGAGAACGGACGCGATGACGGACTCCGCGGTGACCACGGGTGAACGGGCGAGCGTGGAGCGCGGACTCGCCCGGAGCCTCACCGCGCCGGGCCTCGTCGCCATCGGCCTCGGCGCCACGATCGGCGCCGGCATCTTCGTGCTCACCGGGACGGCGGCGGCGCAGTACGCGGGCCCGGCGCTCAGCCTCTCCTTCGTGATCGGCGGCATCGCCTGCGGCCTCGTCGGCCTGTGCTACGCCGAACTGGCCGCCATGATCCCCGAGCCGGGATCGACCTACACCTACACCCGCGCGAGCCTCGGGCGGCTTCCCGCCTGGATCATCGGCTGGGACCTCGTCCTCGAATTCGCCGTGGCGGCGGCGACCGTGGCGGTGGGCTGGTCGGGCTACGCGCAGTCCCTCGCGGCGGAGTTCGGCCTGCGCCTGCCGCCGGCCCTGGCCGCGGCGCCCGGCGCCGGCGGCCTCGTCAACCTCCCGGCGGCCGGGATCGTGCTGCTGCTCAGCGCCCTGCTGATGCGCGCCACCGCGGAGGCGTCCCTGGTCAACGGCCTGCTGGTCGCCTGCAAGGTCGCGATCATCCTGGCCTTCGTGGGCGTCGGCATGGCCCATCTGCGGCCCGAACTCTGGCACCCGTTCGTGCCGGAGAATGCCGGGACCTTCGGCGCCTATGGCTGGAGCGGCGTGTTCCGCGGCGCCGCGGTGGTGTTCTTCGCCTTCGTGGGCTTCGAGACCGTGGCGACGGCCGCGGGCGAGTGCCGGGCGCCGCAGCGCGACGCGCCGGTCGGCCTGATCGGGTCGCTGCTGATCACCACGATCCTGTACGTGTCCATGGCGGCCGTCCTCACGGGACTCGTGCCCTATCGCGACCTGGACGTCGCCGACCCGGTGGCCAAGGCGGTCGACGTGATCGGCCTGACGGGCTTCGCCACGATCATCAAGGCCGGCGCCCTGATCGGCCTGACCACCTCGGCACTGACCGCCCTCTACGGGCAGAGCCGGATCTTCTTCGCTATCGCCCGCGACGGGCTGCTCCCGGGGATCTTCTGCCGCGTCCATCCGGTGACGCGGGTGCCCGTGGCGAGCCAGCTGGTGATCGGCCTGTTCACGGCGGCCGTGGCGGGGCTCGTGCCCATCGACGTCCTGGGCGAGATCGTCAGTATCGGCACGCTCCTGGCTTTCTGCCTCGTCTGCGCGACGGTGCTGATCCTGCGCCGGACCGATCCGGACCGGGCGCGCCCGTTCCGTGTGCCGGCGGTGACCCTCATCGCGGGACTGGGGATCCTGTCCTGCGTCACGCTGATGGCGTCGCTCCCGGCCGACACCTGGATCCGCCTCGCGGTCTGGCTGGCGATCGGCCTCGCGATCTACGCCGGCTACGGCCGGCGGCACGGCCGGCTCAGCTGATCAGGTTGATGGTGGCCTGCGCGAGCGTCTTGATCGAGGCCGAGGCGCTCAGGCTCAATTCGTAGTTCCGGACCACCCGCTGGAGGTCGGCCGATTCGACCGCGACGTTGACGTTCGGCAGACGGACATAGCCGGTCGGGTCGGCCCCGGGATTGGTCGGGTCGTAGCGGGTGCGGAAGCCCGTGGTGTCGCGGACGATCCGGCCGACCGGGTCGCGGGGGCTGTCGGCCGCCACCGGGGCGAACACCGCGATCTTGCGGGCGTAGGGGGCACCGCCCGGGGTGGTCGGGACCGAATCGGCGTTGGCGAGGTTCTCGGAGATCGCGCGGATCCGCCCGCTCTGCACCTGCCGGCCGGCGGCCAGGGCGCCGGCGGCCGAGTTGAGGGCGCTGGTATCCGGCATGCGCGGGCCCTGTCGACGGCGAGGATCTAACCGAATCCTTGTCGAACAGCCTTAACCGGTGGTTAAGGCGCCCGTGCGGAGAGGCTCAGCGCGTCCCGAAGATCCTGCCCGTCGGTCAGGCGGAGACCGCGGCGGCGCAGCGCGGCCAGCATCGCGCGGTCGGGGAACGGGCAGTAGGGCAGAACCGGCTCGGACCGCCCCTGCGGCAGGCTCCCGGTCCGGGCGACCTCGTCGAGCAGCCGGTCGAGCATCCCGCGCCCGTGGGCGTGGAGCGCCACCGAGGCCCGGGTCGCGGTGGTGCCCTCGGGCAGCGCCACCGCCTCCTGGGCGAGGATCGCGCCGGTGTCGATCGCGGCGGCCAGCCGGTGCAGGGTCATGCCGAACTGCCCGGGCCCGTCGGCCAGCGCGTGGATCGTCGGCACCGGACCCCGGTGGCGCGGCAACAGGCCGGGATGCCCGTTGATCCCGCCGAGCCGCGCCAGCCCGATGGTCTCGGGCTTCAGGATCTGGTCGAAATGGTAGGTCAGGATCAGGTCCGGCGCCGCGTCCCGGAGGGCCCGCGCGACGTCGGGACCGTTGACGTCGTCGACCGTCAGGGTCGGGATGCCGAGGCGGCGGCACAGCGTCCTGAGGGGCGTCGCCTCCGGCGCGTCGCCGCTGCCGGACGCCGCCTGGGTCAGGGGCGCCAGGGGCCGCAGAAGGTCCGGCAGGCCGAAATTGACCGCGAGGTAGGGCAGGATCCCGGGGCCCGAGCGCGCGAGGTGCCGCCGGATCTGCCCGGTGAGGCCGCCGCTCGACGGCCGCTCGGCGTTGGAGAGCCCGACCAGCGCGATGTCGGCCCGGAGATCGGCGACGAGCCGGCGCACCGCGCGGGCGTTCGGCAGCGCCTCCAGGACGAACAGCGCGATCCGGGGTCGCGCCATCAGCGCCGCTTCCGGCGCTGGAAGCGGAAGGCGTAGAGGCCGGCCTTGCGGACGTTCTCGGGCAGCAGCAGCACGGTGCGGGCGAGCGCCGTGAGGATGTACGGGAAGGCGATCACGTCGCGGTTGGCCGCGATCCCCTTGGCGATCCGCACGGCCGCCTCCTCGGCGCTGATCTCGAGCGGCCGCCAACCCTTGAGCTCGCCGCCCATCGGCGTCTTCACGTAGCCCGGGGTGACGACGTTGACCTTCACGCCGCGGGGCGCGACCTTCTGGCGCAGGGCGAGGCCGTGGGCGACAAGGGCCGCCTTGGCGCCGCTGTAGGCCGGCGCGTCCTGGAGCGGCGCGTAGGCCGCGAGCGACGACAGCAGCACGATCTGACCGCGCCCGCGCTGGAGCATCAGAGTCAGGGTCGGCAGGATCACGTTGAGCGTGCCGGTGTAATTGATGTCGGCGGTCTCGAAGGCAACGTCCTCGGCCTCCACCTGCCCCTCCTGATTGCCGCCGTTCACCGCCGCGTTGGCGATGACGAGGTCGAGGGGGGCCTCGGCATCCGACCGGTGGACCAGCGCCACGGTGGCGGCCCGGTCGCGGGTGTCGAGGCGGGCGGTCTCGGCGGCGGCGCCGCTGGCGCGGCAGTCCCGGGCGACCGCCTCCAGCCGCTCGGCGTTGCGGCCGACGAGGATGAGGCTCGCGCCGGTTTGCGCGTAGTGGCGCGCCAGCGCGGCGCCGATGCCGCTCGACGCGCCGGTGATCAGAATGCGGGGCATGGGGCGGGTTACGCCGCCGCGCGGGGAAAGATCAAGGCCGGGAAGGGCTCACCGGCGGTGAAACGCGCTTCAAAGGCCGCCGAACGGCGACGGCCCGGGAGCCGGGCGAGCCCGGTCAGTAGACCGGCGCGAGCTCGCCGTCGCGCTCGGCCACCTCGCTCACCGCCCGCGCCGCCGCCAGCATCGCGTCGGGGAGGGCCGCCTCCATCCGCGGCACCGAGCCGGCCACCGCGCGGTCGATCGCCTCTTTGGAGAAGAAGCCGCCGTTGACCTGGGTCCGGTGCAGGACCACGCGGCGGAAATCCGCCATGAGGTCCGGCTCCGGCGCCGTCGGATTCTTCCAGAAGCTGTCGAGGTCGCCCTGATGGGTCAGACCGGCCATGTTGTAGATCGCGGTGCCGACCGCGTGGGTCGGGCAGCCCATCTCCAGGGACAGCATCCCCACCGTCGAGTTGACGATGACCACGCCGCGGGCGCCCTTGATCAGGGCCGGCAGGTCGCCGCCGTCGATGAAGTCGAGCCGGTCGCTGACGCCGTGGCGCCGGGCCGAGGCGCGGGCGAACTTGCGCCAGTTGATCAGGCCGCTGTCGAGCGGATGCAGCTTCACCAGCAGCCGGGTCGGCGCCGACGAGCCGTCCGCGAACGACTTGATCACCCGGTCCATGAAGCCCTCGACGCCGAGGAACGGCGAGTGGACCCGGATCTGGTAGTCGCTGTCGAGCTGCAGCGGCAGCAGGAAGTAGTCGCAGCCGACCGCGCGGTAGATCTCGTCGCAGCGCGCCGCCTCGCGGCGGGTATGCGCGCGGCGGGCGAACTTCTTGATCCAGCCGGCATACTCGGCCGCGATGTGGGTCGGCCGGTGGCTGCGGAAATGCGGGAAGAGGTAGGGGAACAGGACGTTGGCGAGGTTGTAGCCGACGTCCCAGACGCTGCGCCGGGCCATGTCGCCCGTGGATGGCATCGCCCGGCCGGGCTGCGGCAGTCGCCGCGCCAGGGCCCGGATCTCGGCGGCCGTCCGGGGGAGGGACGAGAAGCCGTTCACGCCGCCCAGCTCGCAGGTGATCCAGTTCGGGCGGATATAACCCTCCTCGAACACGTGCACCCGCAGGCCGCGATACTCGGCGATCATGCGGGCCGCCTTGTGGAACGGCCGGCAATCGCCGAACAGCACGATGTCGGTCACGCCCTCGCGGTCGAGATAGGCGTCGAGATACTCGCCCCAGGCCTCGCGGCGGCCGCGGTAATTGTCGGCCTCGCCGCTCCAGAACAGCCAGTCGCCGGGGCAGAGATTGATGCGCCGGACGGAGTGTCCCCGCGCGCGCAGCGCCTGTCCGAGATCGGAGAAGAACGGCGTCGCGATGCCCTGAAGGAAGAGGAAGGTCGCGGGGCGGTCGCGGAGGGCGTCGGGGGCGGGCTGTTGCATTCCGCGGCGCTTCTGTCCTTGACCCTGGGCCGGATGAACTGAACCGGCGAGAGACTCTTGAGGTGGCACGGTGCCCGGCGAGCCCGCAATCCGAAGCCATGCCGCGGCATGGCGTTTCCGCGCCGGCGTGGCCCGTCTGCAACGGTCCCGCGTCTGCGGCCTAGCCTCCGGAATAGGCGGGCAATCGCGGCGACGATATGTCCAAATCCTTTCCAGGACGTGGCGACGGCGACGCGCGCTCAGGTTGTCCCCGCGTTGCATCACCATCCCATGCCGGCGAAAATGCGCTACAGGCCTGTTCCGCACCCTACCCGACCGGAGCCGGACGCACCGACCATGCCCGCAGACCCGACCCCGTCGCTCTACGCGACCGGCCGCACGATCCGCCGCCTGCGGGCGGAGATCGAGGCCGCGACGGGCCTCGCCTTCGGTCCGGCGCGCCCCGGCGCCGTCGGCGCGACCTGGGGCGCGGGGAGCCTCGCCGGGCGCCTGCTGGCGCTGACGGGGCGGCGCCGGCTCGTGGTCGCGCCCGGGCCGCTCCTGAGCCCCTACGACTCGCCGGAGGCCGGCTTCGCCTCCCTGCGGATCACCCTCGACGGGGCGCCCCTCGGCGGGGAGGGCGGCGTCCATTATCTCGACCCCTGGACCGGGGCGCCGATCGACCGCGCGACCTGCGCCGAGCGGGTGGCATGGCTCGCCGGGCGCTTCGCCGAGAACGACCGGCGGGTGATCTATGTCGGGATGTCGCGCTGGAAGCGGCACGCCCTCGACGTCCTGGGCGCGGGCCCCGCCGGCCGGCCGATCCACACCATGACCACCGAGGCCGCCATCGCCGCCGGGCAGCGCCACGGCGGCCGCCTCCTCGCCTGGGCGACGCGGGCCCCCGGCCAGCTCGAGGAGGCCTGCGCGCGGGCCGGCCTGCCGCTGGCCCGGGTGGAGGACGGGTTCCTGCGCTCCGTGGGGCTCGGCGCCAGCCTGCAGCCCGGCGCCTCCATCGTGGTGGACGACCTCGGCATCTACTACGACCCGCGCCGTGAGAGCCGCCTGCAGCGGCTGCTCGCCGAGGCCGACTTCACCCCGGACCTCGTCGCCCGGGCGCGGCGCCTGCGCGAGGAGGTCGTGGCGCGCCGGCTCAGCAAGTACAATGTCGGCCTCGACGCCGCCGCGCTCGACTGGCCGGCGGGCCGGCGGATCGTCCTCGTGCCCGGCCAGGTGGAGGACGACGCCTCGGTGCGCCACGGCTCGCCGCTGGTCCGCTCGAACTGGGCGCTGCTGGAAGCGGCGCGGCGGCGCAACCCGGACGCGTTCCTGCTCTACAAGCCGCATCCCGACGTGGAGGCCGGCTTCCGGCCCGGCCTCATCCCGGAGGCGGAGGCCCTGACCCTGGCCGACCGGATCGTGGCCGGCATCAGCATCGTCGACCTCCTCGACCGGGTCCATCACGTCGAGACCATGACGTCGCTGGCCGGGTTCGAGGCCCTGATCCGCGGCCTCACCGTGGCGACCCACGGCCGGCCGTTCTACTCCGGCTGGGGCCTGTCGGAGGATCTCGCGCCGGGCGCCGACCGCGGCCGCCGGCTGAGCCTCGACGAGCTGGTGGCCGGCGCCATGATCCTCTACGCGCGCTACCTCGACCCGGTGGCGATGAAGCCGTGCACGCCGGAACAGCTCCTCGACCGCCTCAGCGCGGCCCGGGCGGCGGCGCCGCGCAACGCCCTCTCCCTCGGCCGGACGGCCCATCTGGTGATGCGCGCCCGCTACGGCCTCCTCAATCCCGTCGTGCGGGTCCTGCGCAGCCGGCGCGGCGTCGGCCGCGAGGCCGGCGGCGGGCCGCGCTAGGGCGGCCCGCGCGGCGCGAATCCGGTTCCGCGAGACCCTGATGTGACACCAAAGCGATAGCGCGCGCTGCTAGAGTCCGCCCGCAGCCGCCCGTCCCCGGGGCAGATTCCGATCATTCCGGATCAGGAACGGCCCGTAACGCCTTGCTCCCGCGCGCTGTTTCCCGCCGGACCGGATCCCGGCGGCGAGCAGGCCCGCCCCACGCCGAGTGTCCGTGTCTTGACGACGTTCCTCATCGCCACCGGTCTCGCACTCGCCGTGTGCCTCGCCCTGGAGGTGTTCGCGGGCGACTCGATCACCCGGGCGAGCCTCGCGCCCCGGGATCTCGGCCTGCGGCTGCTCGGCTACCTGCTGATCCTGCTGTTCTGGTTCGAGTTCTCCTGGCGGCCCTGGCTCGCCGGGCTCACCTGCGTGATCACCGTGGCGATCCTGATCGTCGTCAGCCGCGCGAAGCGCTCGGTGATCGGCGAGCCGCTGCTGTTCAGCGATTTCGCCCTGCTACCGCAGGTGCCGCGCCACCCGCAGCTCTACTACATCCCGCCCCTGTGGGACCCGCGCATCGCCGTGCCGGTCCTGCTCACCGCGGCGTTCACCGCCCTGTGGTACTGGATCGAGCCGAGCGTGCTGCCCGCCGCGACCGTGCCGCGGGTGCTGGCGATGCTCGGCCTCCCGCTCGCGCTCTGTCTGCTGGTCAAGGTCGCCCCGCGCCCGCCGCTCGCCCGGCTGATCGCCCGCTGGTTCCCCGAGCCCGACCTGGAGGCCGACGTGACCCGGGTCGGCCTCCCGGCGAGCCTCCTGGGCTACACCGCCCGCGCGATGGCGGGCGGCGTGCCGGTGCCCACGGCGCCGGCGCTGCCGGAGGGCCCGGGCGACGACGTCGTCGTGGTGATCCAGCTCGAATCCTTCGTCGATCCGGAGCGGCTCGGCGGCGCGAAACTGCCGGCGATGGACCTGTTCCGAACCCGGGCCGCGCAGTACGGGCGCCTGCGGGTTCCGGCGCACGGCGCCTACACGATGCGCAGCGAGCACGCGGTGCTCACCGGCCGGCCGTCCGAGAGCCTCGGCTTCGGCCGCTACGACCCCTACACGTCCCGCAGCGGCGACGAGCCGACGAGCCTCGCCCGACTGGCCGGGAGTCGGGGCTACGGGACCCTGTTCCTGCACCCGTTCCACCGCGACTTCTTCCGCCGGGCGCGGGTGATGGAGGCGTTCGGCTTCGCCGATCTCGTGATGGGCGAGGCGTTCGCGGAGGCGCCGCGCGTCGGGCCCTATGTCGGGGACGTCGCCCTCGGCGCGCGCCTCCTCGCGGAAGTCCGGGCCCGGCGCGCGCCGCTGTTCCTGTTCTGCGTGACCATGGAGAACCACGGCCCCTGGAAGCCCGGGCGGCTGCCGGGCATCGACGATCCGCAGGCGCAGTACCTCCATCACGTCGCCAATACCGGGCGGATGGTCGAGGATCTCGTCGCGGGCCTGGACGCCGTCGCCCGCGAGCGCGGCCAGACCATCACGCTCTGCGTGTTCGGCGACCACGCACCGTCGCTGCCGAGTTGCAAGCCGGGCTTCGGCGGGCGGACGACCGAGTACGCCCTGTTCCGCTTCGGCCGCCCGCAGGCGGTCCCGCGCCGCGCCGACATCGCCGCCGACGAGCTCGGTCGCGCGCTGCGCGGGGCCCTCGCGACCGCGCCTGCGGACATCGCCGCGGGGACATGATACGGTTAAGCTTGCGCGGCATAAGCGTGGCCGTGCCACGCTGGTGACGCATTGCCCGCGGATAGCGCGACCGTCCGCGCGGTGACCGCCGCTCCGGCGCGGCCGTTAAAGCGATCGCAGCGTTTGGCGGTCAAACTGGGTGTCCCGGCCCGGGCCAGCGATGGCGCGAGCCCGGCGAGGAGAAATCTTTGTGATGCTGCGTAAGACGGCGTGCACCGCCCTGATGGCCGCCCTGGCGGCTGGATCTGCCGGCGGCTGCACGTACCTGCCCGCGGCGGGTCCGACGGCGAGCGCGATCCAGGCCGGGTCTGAAGTGGCCACGGCCGACGGCGGCCTGCTCGCCCGCTACGAGATCATCGACGTCACCCCCTCCGTGGTCGAGGCCCTGCGCGGCCGTCCCCTCGACAGCCTGCTCGCCTCCTTCGGCGATCACCGCCCCTCCTCCGAGCCGGTCATCGGCATCGGCGACATGGTCTCGGTCTCCATCTGGGAAGCCGGGTCCGGCGGCCTGTTCTCCGGACCCCTCGTCGCCGACCGCTTCTCCGCCGGATCCAAGTCCGCCCTCATCCCCGAGCAGCCCGTCGGGCGCGACGGCGCCATCTCGGTGCCCTATGCCGGCCGCATCAAGGTCGCCGGCCGCCGCACCCAGGACGTCCAGGCGCTCATCGAGAACGAGCTCGCCGGCAAGGCCATCCAGCCGCAGGTGCTGGTCTCGGTCACCCGCCCGATCTCCCAGGCCGTCACCGTCACCGGCGAGGGCGCCGCCGGCGCCCGCCTGCCGCTCTCCGGCCACGGCGACCGCATCCTCGACGTCATCGCCGCCGCCGGCGGCAACCGCGCGCCGGTCAACGAGACCTTCGTGCGGCTCTCGCGCGGGCCGGTGACCGCGACCGTGCCGCTGACCACGGTGGTGTCGAACCCGCGTGAGAACATCTACCTGCGGCCCAACGACGTGCTGACGCTGGTGCGCGACCCGCAGACCTTCATCGCGGTGGGCGCGCTGGGCAACAGCACCGAGCTGCCGTTCCAGGCCGACGGGATCACGCTGGCGCAGGCGCTGGCCAAGGCGCGCGGCCTGTCGGACTTCGCCGCCGACCCGGCCGGGACGTTCATCTTCCGGTTCGAGCCCGCCAGCGTCGTGCGCCGGCTCAGCCCCGGCTCGAAGCTGCTCGGCACGCCTCTGGTGCCGGTGGTCTACCGGATCGACATGCGCGACCCCAACAGCCTGTTCGTGTCCCAGGCGTTCCGCATGCGCAACCGCGACCTGATCTACGTGTCGAACGCGCCCTTCACCGAGGTCCAGAAGGTCCTCACCGCCTTCAACGGTGTCACCGGACCGGCCTCGTCGGCCGCCCTGGCCTATTCCTACGCCAAGTGAATAGCCGCCCGGCGACGGGGGCGCTCGCCCCCGTCACTGGAACGGTGCCGGGATCGCGCCGCGTCGCTCCCGTCGACGCGCGCGTCCGATTGCGGCTGCGGAACTTGGTCGCTCGAACGCCGAAGGGCGCGCGGATCTCAACCGCGCGCCCTTCGGGTTCATAGGTCTCTCGGAGAATTGGGGCCCCCGGCCCCGGCCGGGCTCAGACCCGCTTGGCCAGCAGTTGCTCGATCAGCGAGCCGCCCTTGTCGATGGCGGCCAGTTCCTCCGCCACCGCGTTCACGGTGTCGCGGATCTGGTCGGGGGTGTGCTCGGAGGTGAGGAAGAAGCGGAGGCGCGAGGCCCGCTCCGGCACGGCCGGGTGGATGATCGGCTGCACGTTGATGCCCCGGCGGAACAGCCGGTCCGACAGCGTCACCGCCTTCAGCGAGTCGCCGACGATGATCGGCACGACCGCGAGGCCGAGGCTGAAGCCGGTGTCGAGGCCGAGCTTCTTGGCGGTGGCCAGGAACAGGGTGCCGTTCTGGCGCAGGCGCTCGACCCGCTCCGGCTCGGCATGCATCACCGCGAGGGCCGCCTCGGCGGCGGCCGCGAGCGGCGGCGACATGCCGACGCTGTACACGAAGCCGCCGGCGGTGTGCTTCAGATACTCGATCAGCGCGATCGGGCCGCAGATGTACCCGCCGCAGGTGGACAGCGTCTTCGACAGCGTACCCATCCAGATGTCGACCTCGCGGGGGTCGACACCGCAATGCTCGAACAGGCCGGCGCCGGTGCGGCCGGTGACGCCGAGGCCGTGCGCCTCGTCGACCATCAGCCACGCGTCGTAGCGCTTCTTGAGGGCCACGAGCCCGGCCAGGTCCGGCGCATCGCCGTCCATGCTGTAGAGGCCCTCGACCACGATCAGAGCCCGGCGATGCTCGTGGCGGGTCGACTGGAGCAGGGTCTCCAGGGCGTCGAGGTCGTTATGCGCGAAGGAGCGCCGCTGGGCACCCGACAGCTGGGCACCGGTGACGATGCTGTTGTGGGACAGCGCGTCGTGGAAGATCACGTCGCCGGCTTCCAGCAGGGCGCCGATGGTCGTGACATTGGTGGCGTGGCCGCTCACCATCACCACGCACCCCTCGGACTGGTAGTGCTTGGCCAGCGCCTGCTCGAGGCTGATATGCCCCGGCCGCTCGCCCGCGACCACGCGGCTCGCCGAGGCCGAAGTGCCGTAGGCCTCGATCGCCTCCCGAGCCGCGTTGCTCACCCGCGGATGGCCGTTGAGGCCGAGGTAATCGTAGGACGAGAAGTTCGTGAAGCTCTTCTGGTCGATCCGCGTCGTGGCCCCGGCCTTGGCGTCGTGGACGCGGAAGAACGGGTTGCCAAGACCGATCAGGTCGGCCGCCTGGCGCTGGAGCTTCAGCTCGCGGTAGCCCGGCAGGTTCTCGAAGTTCTGCGCCGCCGACTTGCCGGCGGGAGAGGCCGTCTTGACGGGGGCCGGGCGCGGCGTCGCGCGCCCGAGCCGGTTGGTCACGAAGCCGGCGAGCGCCGCGCGCCCACCGTCCGGCCGTGCCGTGTCGGTCATGAGTTGGTCTCTTTGATCTCGCTGGACGTCTGCTCGATGAGTTCCTTGAGAGGCGCGAGGATCTGCGCATCGACCTCACCGCCGACATGCTTCGAGACGAGGCTCATCGCGACGCCGGCCGTCTCGTCCATGGGCGCGGAAACCGCCTGAATTAAGGACTCCGACAGCTCATTGACGGTCATGCCCGACGAAAGTCCGGCGGGCGGCGCGTCGAGGGCGAAGCGCTCCTGCAGGCTGGCGCCGAGCTCGACGCCCATCAGCGAGTCGAGGCCGATCTCCGAGAGCTGGCGCACGCGGCTGATGTCGTCCTTCGGCAACCGCAGGATGCGGGCGATGTCCTCGACGATCGCGTCCGACACGGTCTTGCGGACCGCGTCGAGGTCGCCGCCCTTGAGCAGCGACGCGATGTTGATCGCCTGGACGCCGCCGGCCTCGGCCTGCTGGTCCGAGCCGAGTTCGGCGTAGCTCGGCGAGCGCATGGTGGCGAGACGCTCGCGCGCCTTGCCCCAGTGCATCGCCGCGATGGCGATGACCGCCTCGTCGGGGGACGTGCCCTGGCTGCCCAGCGCCTCGGCCATCAGGTCGAGGCAGCGGCGGGCCTCCATCGGCGTGACGCCGACGCGGCCGGCGAGGCCTTCCATGACCGCCTTGTTGCGGGCCAGCATGCCGACGTCGCCGATGGCGCCCCAGGCCACGGCCAGCGCGGGCAGGCCGCGGCGGCGGCGCTGGCGCGCCAGACCTTCCATGAAGCCGTTGGCGGCCACGTAGGAGCCCTGGCCCGGGTTGCCGATAAAGGTCGTCGCCGAGGAGAACAGGACGAAGTAGCCGAGGCTCCGGTCGCGGGTCGCGGCGTCGAGGTGCTGGGCGCCGATCACCTTGGGGCCGATCACCGCGTCGAGCGCCGCGGCGTCGATGTTGGAGATCAGGCCGTCCTGGAGAACCGCCGCGGCGTGCAGCACGCCGGCCAGCTTCCTGCCGCCCTGCTCGATCCCGGCGATGAGCCGGTCCACCGAGGCGCGGCTCGTGATGTCGACGGCCTTGGCCTCGACGGTCACGCCCCGCGCGGTGAGCTCCGCGACGATGGCCTTGGCCTCGTCGGATGCCGCGCCTTTGCGGCCGGCGAGCACGAGGTGCTTGGCACCCCGGTCGATCAGCCAGCGCGCCGCCTCCAGGCCGAAGCCGCCGAGGCCGCCGGTCAGCAGGTGGACGCCCTCGGCCGAGACCGCGAACGGCCGGGCCGTGTCCTTCATGATCGTGCCGGCCTTGGGCGGGCTGATCACGATCTTCCCGATGTGGCCGGACTGCTGCATCAGCCGGAACGCGTCCGAAGTCTCGGCCGCCGTGAACGGCTGGTACGGCAGGGGCTTGAGGCCGCCGTCGTTGAACAGGGCCATGACCTCGCGGAACATCCGCGCGCCGTCGTCGCCCTGGTGCTGGATCACCTGGTCGAGGTCGACGCCGAAGTAGCTGAGGTTCCGCCGGAACGGGCGCAGGCCGATATGGGTGTTGGCGACGTAGTCGCGCTTGCCCAGCTCGACGAAGCGGCCGAACGGCCGGAGCGCGTTGAGCGAGCGCTCCATCGCCTCGCCGAACAGGCTGTTCAGCACGATGTCGACGCCGTCGCCGGTGATCGCCCGGACCTCGTCCACGAAGGCCAGGGAGCGGGAATCGAGCACGTGCTCGGCGCCCAGCGCCTTCACGAGCGCCCGCTTCTCGCGGGAGCCCGCCGTCGCGATGACCCGCGCGCCCTTGAGCTTGGCGATCTGCAGGGCGGCGAGGCCGACACCGCCCGCACCGCCGTGGACCAGCACCCACTCGCCGCGCCGCATCCGGGCGCAGGAGACGAGGCCGTAATAGGCGGTGAGGAAGGCCACCGGCACGGTGGCGGCCGCCATCGGGTCGAGGCCGTGCGGCATCGGCGCGACGACGAGGTCCGGCACCACGATGTGCGTGGCGAAGCCCGACTGCGCGAAGGCGACGACCGGGTCACCGACCTTGAAGCCCTTCACGCCCGGGCCGACGGCCGTGACGCGGCCGGCGCACTCGAGGCCGAGGCGGGGGCCGGCGAAGCCGTCCTCCAGGATCTCCTCGGGGAGCATCGAGAGCGCCCAGAGAACGTCGCGGAAGTTGAGGCCGGTGGCCTCGACCGCGATCTCCATCTCGCCCTTGCCGGGAGCGCGGCGCTCGGCCGGACCCCAGACCATCTCGCTCAAGCCGCCGGTGTTGCTGCGCTCGAGCCGCGCGGCCTCGGCCGGGACGGCGTCGGCCGGATCCCGGTGCTGCGGCCGGCCGGCATGGAAGCGCACGACCTGGGTCCGCTCGTCGTCCAGCACGATCTCGGTCTCCGGGGTGCCGGAGAGGATGAGGTCGCGCAGGCGCTCGGAGGCGCGCTTCGACGACATCTCGGGGGAGAGGTCGATGCGGCGGACGTCGAGGTTCGGGGCCTCGTTGGCGAGCGTGCGGGAGAAGGCCCACACGCCGGCCTCGATGTTGGTGGTCTGGCCGCCGCGGTCGCGGGTCGCGCCCGGCGCCACGACCCAGAGCTTGGTCTGGCGGGATCCCAGGTGCTCGGTGCAGCGCTTCAGGCTGAGGCAGCGGTCGCGCAGCCGCTCGGACGCCTCGCCGCCGCGGGTGAAGGCGCCAGCCAGGAACACCACCGTGTCGGGGGTCTCCTTCTCCAGCTCCATCAGGGAGGTCTCGGAGTCGAGGATGATCGAGACGTGCACCCCGCCCGCGACCAGCAGGGTCGCCAGGGAGGAGGCGGTCTCGGCCGCGAACTCGTCGTCCGAGCCGATGATGAAGGCGAAGCTCTGCGCCGGGGCCGGGCCCGGGCGCACCGGCGCCTCGGCCGTCAGCAGCAGGTCGTCGCCGTTGGCGGAGGCGGCCCGCTCGACCTCGACCTTGACCAGGCCGTGGGCGCTCAGGATGCGCTGCCAGCCCTCGATGTCCTCGAGCCGGCCCACGGGCAGGCCGCCCGCGGCCTCCTCGAACCAGCCGGCCGTCAGGCCGAACACGAGGTCGCGGAACAGGGAGGCACCCGGCTCCACGGCCACCAGCAGGCCGCCGGTGGCGAGCGCCCCGGCGAGCTGGCCCGGCAGGGCCCGGTCGCCGCGATGCAGGCTGCCCGACGCCAGGATCAGGTCGAAGCTGCCGGGCGCGAGCTCCTCGGCGGTCTCGACCACGGCGGCGGCGCGTCCGAGCGACAGGCGGGCGCGCTCGGCGAGCCGGCGGTCGGTCTCGAAGACGGTGAGCCGGGCCTCGGCGGCGGCCGCGAAGGTCGCGGTCTGGGCCGAGAGCGGGCCGAAGCCGACCTGCAGGACCCGCAGCGCCCGCTCCTTCGGGAGCTGGACACGGCTTCGCTCGATCAGGCCGGCGACCACGTCGGCGCCGTGGCGCGCGGTTGCCGAGCGCAGCACGAAGGCGTCGATCGCCCCCTGCGGCAGGGCCGGCGCGTCGGTCAGCGTACCGGCGAGCAGCCGGTCGACCAGGGCGCCGACGTCGGCGATCAGCACCAGCTCGGCCGAGAGGTCCGGGTGGTCGCCGGCGATCCAGCGCATGATCTCGTCGGGCGCCGGCAGGGCGGAGCCGTCGCCCAGCGTCCAGTTCTGGCCGGCGCGCTCGGCGAGCCCGCTGCTCTCCAGGGCGTAGAGGGCGTTCAGCAGCCAGGGGCGCAGGGCCTCCGGCACGCGGCTGTCGGAGACCGAGACGGTCTCGCCCTGCGCCAGCCCGGAGGCGAGGCGGTAGGCGAGCGAGGTCGCCCAGCCCTCCAGCAGGAGGTGGCCCGGCGACAGAGCGGCGTCGGACGGCCCCTTCGACTCGGCGGCGAGCGGGCGCAGCCGCGCGGCCACGCTCGGGCGGCGCTCCATCGGGATCGCGGTCGGCTCGGTGGCGAGTTCCGGCACCTGCGAGATCGCGAAGGCCGAGAGGTCGCCGCCGCCCTTGGCGCGCAGGGCCTGGAACCGGCCCTCGCGGATCGTCGCGATGACCGCGCCCTCGGCGTCCAGCAGCGTGAAGTCCGCCAGGATCGAGCGCTCGTTGCAGCGGCGGGTGCGGATGATCGAGCGGGCGATCACCGCGCCGGGGCGCAGCATCCGGACCTCGCCGAAGCGCACCGGGATGTAGGCCTTGCCGCCGTTCTCGCCGAGCAGGTCGGCGAACAGCAGGATCAGCCCGTGGAAGCAGGCGTCGAGCCGGTTCGGCACCAGGCCGTAGCGGCCGTCGGGCTCGGCCGGCAGCAGGTCCGAGACGATCGTGGCGTCGTCGAGCCGCGCGCTCATCGCCACCTGCTGGAAGCTCGGGCCGAAGCCGAGCCCGGAGGCGAGGGCCTTGGCGTAGAGCGCGTCGCCGGTGAGGACGTGGTCGCCCGCCGTCTCGAAGCTGAAGCCGTCGAGATCCGGGACCTTCGGGGCGGAGAAGGTGCCCTCGACGATCTTGGCCTGGGCGTGGAGCTGCCAGGGGGTCTGGGTCAGCCGGGGCCGGCTCAGCACCTGGATGCCGTTGCCGGAGCCCGACAGCCGCACCGCGACCTCGCGCAGGGCGTCCTCGGCGAAGACCATCGGCGCCACGATCTCGAAGTCGGCCAGCACGACCTCGTCGTCGCGCAGGGCCTCGCGGACGCAGGCCAGCGCCATCTCGACGAAGCCGGCGCCCGGCATGATCACTTGGCCGTCGACCTTGTGATCCTCCAGCTCCGGCACGGTCACCGGGTCGACGAAGCCGTTCCATTCCAGCCCGTCGAAGGTCGTGCGCGACCCGATCAGCGGGTGGTAGGGGCGGGGGCTCATCGCCCCGACGCCCTCGGTGGTATCGGCGAGGCGGAACGGGCGGCGCTGCCACGGGTAGGAGGGCAGGCGGACGTCGCCCTTCGGCGCGTCGCCGAACAGCAGCGTCTCGTCGACCTGCGCGCCCTGGACGAGGGCGGCGCTGACCGCCTTGGCGATCGGGTCGCCGCCGGAGGCCTTGCGGTGCATCACGCCGACCGTGGCGGTCTCGATGCCCAGCGGCTCGACCGCGTCACCGACATGCGACATGAGGGTGGCGCGCGGGCCGATTTCGACGAACACGCGGGCGCCGCGGCGGGTGGCGTCCTGCACGGCCTCGCAGAAACGCACCGGCTCGCGGATGTTGCGCCACCAGTAGCCGGCGCCGAAATTCTCGCCGCCCAGCACCGAGCCGGTCACGGTCGAGACCATCGCGGTGGTGCCGGTGCGCGCCTTGAGGCCCGTGAGATCCCGCAGCAGCGGCTTCTCGGTCGGGTCCATCAGCCGTCCGTGGAAGGCGTAGGCGAGGTCGAGCTTGCGGCCGCGACGGCGCTTGCGCGACAGGGCCTTGATGGCGGCGTCGATGTCGGCCACCGGCCCGGCGACCGTGACGGCCTTGGGGCTGTTGTAGGCGGCGATGTCGAGGGTCGGGTAATCCTTGAGGAAGGTCTCGACCTCCTCGGACGGCATCAGCAGCACCGCCATGGTGCCCTGGCCGTGCGTCGTCTCCTGGTGGTGGCTGCGGTAGTAGATGACCCGGACCGCGTCCTCCAGGCTGAGGATCCCGGCGGCCTCGGCGGCCGCGATCTCGCCCACGGAGTGGCCGAGCACGTAGGACGGGATCAGACCCTTCGCCTTGAGCGCGGCCGTCGAGGCGCTCTCGATGGCGAAGATCAGCGGCTGCGAGACGCTGGTCAGCGCGAGGCGCTCGTCGAGGTCGTCGGCGTAGAGCGCGTCCTTCAGCGACCAGTCCGAGTAGGCCCGGAACAGGGTGTCGATCCGGTCGAAGGTCGCGCGGAAGGTCGCGTTCTCCTCGTAGGCCTCGCGGCCCATGCCGGCCCACTGGCTGCCGTTGCCGGAATAGATGAAGGCCACCTCGGCGACGCGGTCGACCGCGGTGCCGGTGAAGGCGTCCTGCGTGTCCTCGCCTTCGCCGACGGCGCGGAGCGCGGCGGCGACGTCGGTCTTGCCGTCCAGGGTGACGGCGAGGCGGGCGGGCATGCGCTCGCGGCGGTGCGCCACCGCGGCCGCCACCGTCGCGGCCTGCTCGGGGGCGGCCTCGAGGCGCTCGGCGTAGTCGAGGGCGAGCTCGTTCAGCGCCGCCCGGCTCTGGGCCGAGAGCAGCAGCACCTGGGCCTGGGGCTCCGCGGTCGCCGCGGCGGGCTTCGACCAAGCCGGGGCGTCGGTGATGACGACGTGGGCGTTGGTGCCGCCGAAGCCGAAGGAATTGACGCCGGCGAAGCGCTCGCGGCCGTTGCGGCCGATCTTCAGCGGCGCCCGCACGACGTCCAGGTTGAGCTCGCCGAACGGGATCTCGGGATTGAGCTCGGCCGCGTGCAGCGACGGCGGCACGAGATCGTGCTCGAGCGCCAGCGTCGCCTTCATCAGGCCCGCGAGGCCGGAGACCGGCTCGGTGTGGCCGATATTGGTCTTGATCGATCCGATCGGCAGCGGCGCCTGCCGGCCGCGGCCGAGCTTCGAGCCGATGGCCGAGGCCTCGATCGGGTCGCCCACCGGCGTGCCGGTGCCGTGCGCCTCCATGAAGGCGAGATCGTCGAGGCGGATCTCGGCCTCGCGGTAGACCTTCTCGAGAAGGGCGCCCTGGGCGTAGCCCGAGGGGAGGGAGATGCCAGTGGTCCGGCCGTCGGAGTTGATGCCGGAGGCGGCGACCACGGCGCGCACGGTGGCGCCGTTGCGCCGCGCGGCCTCGGCCGACTGCAGCACGAACACCACGCCGCCCTCCGAGCGCACGTAGCCGTCGGCGTTCTTGGAGAACGCCTGACACAGGCCGGTGCGCGAGAGCATCTGCGCGGTGGAGAAGCAGATGAAGTTGAACGGGCTCGCCAGGACGTTGACGCCGGCGACGACCGCGGTGTCCACGCGGCCGGACCGGATCGCCTGCACGGCGTTGTCGAAGGCCACCAGCGAGGACGAGCAGGCCGTGTCGACCGTGAAGCTCGGGCCCTTCAGGTCGAAGATGTAGGAGATGCGGTTCGAGATGATCGAGAGCGTGTTGCCGGTGGCCGCGTAGGCGTCGCCCGACGGCGCGTCGAGGATGCGCAGGTTGCCGTAATCGAGGGACGAGGCGCCGACGAACACGCCGATATTGCTGCCGGCCACGCTCGACGGGCGCAGACCCGCGTCCTCGAGGGCTTCCCAGGTCAGCTCGAGCAGCATCCGCTGCTGCGGATCCATCTGCTCGGCCTCGCGGGGCGAGATGCCGAAGACCGACGGGTCGAACGACCAGACGTCGTCGATGACACCGGCCGCCCAGGTGTAGCTCTTGCCGCGCTCGTGGGCGCGCGGATGGGCGAACCGCTCCAGGGAGAACCGGTCGGCCGGCACCTTGCTGACGGCGCAGCGCCCTTCGGACAGGAGTGACCAGAGCCCATCCACGCTGGGGGCCCCGGGCAGTCGGCATGCGCGTCCGACGATCGCAATGTCTGTACGTTGTGTCACGTTCGGTTCGCACACGCTCGTTATCGGAAGTCGGCTCGGCTCTCGACGAGTGAGTACCCTCTCACCCCTTACTGTGGCACCATTGCGGTGTCCAACCAGCCCTAACGCGAGGTCATCCCCGCGTGGCAAAATTGCCAGAGGCTGTGACATGTATTCATCAGAAGCTTATCCAATTCCTACGGTCAAAACGCCAAGTTTGAACCGCCGGACCGGCTGCCGAGACGCGGGCTCGATCACGAGAAAGCCACAGTTGCGCCTCCGCGGACGCCGCCCGTCTAGCGGCATCGATGCCGATTCCGGAAGAAATCTTCGCGATAGCGCGCAGGTCCCGCACAGGAATCCGGGCTCGAACGCTGGCGCGGTGATGATCAAGACCCGATCCCGGCGACGCTCTCCTTGGTTCGTCCGACGCCGCAATAGGTGAAACCGTGGCGCGCGGCGCTCACGGGGTCGTAGATGTTGCGCAGGTCGATCAGCACGGGGGCCGCTCCGCCGGACGACATGGCCTGGCACAGCCGGTCGAGGTCGAGGGCCCGGAACGCGTTCCACTCGGTGACGATCACCACCGCGTCGGCGCCCTCGGCGCAGGCGTAGGCGTTCTCGGCGTAATCCACAGCCGGCATCAGGATCCGGGCCTGCTCCATGCCCTCGGGGTCGTAGGCGCGGACCACGGCGCCGGCGTCCTGCAGGCCCGCCACGATCGCCAGCGAAGGCGCGTCGCGCATGTCGTCGGTGTTGGGCTTGAAGGTCAGGCCGAGGA